>JAUXNU010000101.1 GCA_030682655.1 Actinomycetota bacterium
CCGCCGAGGGTCACACGTAGGCTAGCGATTCAGGTGCGTCAGTCGACGGGAGTCCACGCCTGCAGTCTTTCGACCGTCTGGCAGACATCACAGCGCACGTGAAAGCCCACGATGCGCCGCGCTCGGTCGCGCAGGACCTGTCGATCCCCGCCTGCCTCGGCCGCCGTGAGCACCCCGAACGACAGCGACGATGTCGGTGAGCCAGGCTCATCCGGAATAGCGATGTCGGCTGTGGGCTCAGACGTGATCTGCACGAACAGGCCACCGCCGGCATCGCCCTTGTGAAGCTGTCCGGTCGAGTGCAGGAAGCGCGGACCATAGCCGAGTGTCGTAGCCAGGCGCGTTTCGTTGCGGATGCGCAGCCGAAGCACCCGCAGCGCGGCGTCAGTCTCTGGAGTGGCCCGCACGTACGCCTGTATCGCAACGTAGTCGCCCGTTCGCGCCGACGCCAGCAGGCCCGCTAGCGCCTGTGCGGGATCATCTGCGCTCCCACCGAAGATATCGACGTTGCCGGAGGCACCCGACGGCGTCTCGCCGGGCAGAGATCCTTCGTCCTTGTAGCGTTCGATTGCGCCCCGGGCAAGGATCTTCGCGGCTTCCACGTCGGGCTGGTTGAAGGGGTGGATCCCCATGACATGACCTGCCACGGCGATCGCCATCTCCCAGAGAAACATCTGCGCGCCGAGGTCGTAGACGTCTGCCAGACCGAACTGCAGCACCGGGTGACCGGCGGCCGCAAGCGCATCGAGCCGGACGGCCTCGCGCGCATCTCCCGCCACGTACACCTCGATGAAGACACGGTCGCTGCCATAGACGCCCGGATCGCCGAGCGGCTCACGGACCACTGGGAGTATTCCGTGGCCGGTCTTGCCGGTGCTCTCGGCGATGAGTTGCTCCGCCCAGTCGCCGAAGCTTGCGAACTGCGCCGAAGCGACGAACGTGGCCTTGTCGCGGCCCGCTTTCGCGAGCGCCCCCAAGGCGGCACCGAGCCAGACGCCGGGATTCACCGACGCCGGGTCGGACCACTTGCACGCGAGCGCCGCTCCCAGCGCGGACGAGAGCAGTCGTTTGAGGTCGACGCCTATGAGCGCCGCCGGCACGAGCCCGAAGTGCGAAAGCGCGGAGTAGCGGCCGCCGAGGTTCGGGTTGGCGAGGAACACCTCGCGGAAGCCGAGCGTGCGTCCGAGTGCCTCCAGGGATGTCCCCGGATCGGTCACGGCTACGAAGTGCGACCCGAGGCTCTCGGGGGCGACGACGGCTGCGGTCCGATTGTAGAAGTACTTGAAGAGCGAGAGCGTCTCGGCCGTACCGCCCGACTTGCTTGAAACGATGAAGAGCGTGCGCGAGAGGTCGAGCCGCGATTCAACGTCAGCCACCACGTCAGGGTGTGTGCTGTCGAGGACGAGCAGGTCGAGGTATCCGCTTGCGACTCCGAATGTCTTGCGGAAGACCTCAGGCGCTAGCGAGGATCCTCCCATACCAAGCAGGACCGAGTGTGTGAACCCGTCGGTGCGCGCCCTGTTTGCGAACATACAGAGTCGCTCTACCTGGGCGGTCATCTCGTCCGGGAGGTCGAGCCACCCCAGTCGGTTCTCGATCTCCTCGGGGGACTGGTTCCACACAGTATGATCCCGCTCCCAGACGCGGTTGGAGATCCCGTTGTCGGTGATCTCAGCGAGCGCGGCGTCGACGTCGTCTTGCTTGTCGCTGAGACGGACCATCCGAGAAGGTTCGTCCAGCCAGAGCGGCTTTCCAGTCTCCATTGTGGCCACAGATCCTCCTACAGAACGGTGTGGGTACATCGGGTGTATACCCCCGCCACGCCCTCGGCCGGTTGCCGGGGAATGGCACGTTAGTCGTGTGGAGTGGCAGAGGCACGGGCACATACCCCAAGTATCGTTGCGTCGGCCGGCGCATAAGTAGAGAAGGCGCGTCGGCTTCGCGCACTGTCGCACCATCGAAGGGATTTCCAGAATGAGCAAGCGAGTGAACGCGCCCACCATCCTCGTCGTGTTCGGCGCAACCGGCGATCTGATGGCACGCAAGATCGTCCCATCTATCTTCCATCTCTGGCGAAACGACCTGCTTCCGGACCAATTCCGCGTCGTGGGGTTCTCGCGGCGCGACTGGTCGGACGAGGACTTTCGGAGTCACGTCAAGGCGATTCTGGCCGAGAAGTACCCGGACGCCGCTGACGTCGAGGCTTTCCTCGCCTTGTTCATCTATCAGAGAGGGACCTTCGCGGAGGCGGAGGCCTACCGCTCGCTCGCCATGGTGAGCGCGGGAATCGCCTCATCGTGGGATGCCTGCGCGAACAAGCTCTTCTATCTCGCCGTGCCGCCGGAGAACTACGAGACGATCTTGCACAATCTCGCCGAAAGCAAGTTGACGGCGCCTTGTAGCGAAGCTGAGGGCTACACACGAGTTCTTATCGAGAAGCCGTTCGGTCATGACGTCGCAAGCTCCAAGCAGCTCGACGAGTTGCTTGCGACGCTCCTGCGCGAGGAGCAGATCTACCG
>JAUXNU010000102.1 GCA_030682655.1 Actinomycetota bacterium
GGCTGCACCTGGCTTCAAGGTCCCCAGCGCATCGGTTGTCGGCAACCCGGTCCGTGTGTTTCCCCAGTCGACGGCCATCCCTCAGTCCCAGCGCGGCATGAACGTCCTGTTCTCCTCCGGTCTCAAGATGTTCACGGAGGGCGACCACGTTTCCGAGGCCCCGAAGATCACTGGGGTTCAGTGGCCAGACGGAACGATAGACGAGGTCAAGATTGTTCGAACTGATGGCGGTCCCCTGTTTGAGCACGAGATCGTCAACGGCGTGGATGTATGGTTCATGAAGCCGGGTGAGCAGTTGTTGCCCAACGGGAGGCGCCTCCCGCTCGGAGCACGCGCCATCTTCGTAAGAGACTCCATGCAGTACGAACTGGTTAGTGATGAGGGCGACCTGAAGTTGACCCTTGCCGCGGTGGACGACATCTTGAACGACTCCAAGTAGCGGCGCGCTGCGTTACAAGTACGTCCACTATGGCCCACCATGAACTCGCAGGCCAGACGCCGAGAGGGTGTCTGGCCTGTTCGTTTCCGGGGCATCTCTGTCGAGAGATTCCTTGGCAGTTTGACGTGTGTCGGTGTCGCGCGTAAGGTGCCACATGCTGCCATTGGGGGAGGGGGAGAGCATGGGGATGCGGATGCGATTCTGTGCGATGGCTTTGCTGGCGGTTTTCACTTAGCCGGCGACCGCCGCGGCCGTCTACTACCCATACAACTACGGCATAGACTGGTCGGAGGCGCCATTCAACCAGCGCGGGAAGGCCGACGTGTGGGAGTGGGGGAAGTGAATTCCTCGACGGCTGGCGGGGCGAGGGGATATGCGAACACAGCAGCCGTTGACCAGTCCACCCAACGGCTTCTGCGGGGTTGATGGCAGCTTCTGGCTGATCCAGTGTCTCGCGCTCGCGGGAGAGCGCGAACGCGCGCAGGAGTACTTCGAGACTGTCACCGCCCACGCCAACGACCTGGGATTGCTCGCTGAGATGGTGGACTTCACGACCGGCGGACTTCTCGGCAACACCCCGCAGGCGTTCTCGCACATCGGGGTCAACAACGCAGCGTGGGCGTTGTCACGCTAGTCGGCGAGGTGCTTCACGTCGCATCAGCCTCCGCCATTCGGGCGAGTAGATCATGCACTTCCTTGACTCCGGGAACTGAGAAATGAGCATGGGTGGAGCCGCGACCCACCTTGATGGTCCATGCATCGTCGGGTGCCATCTCGAACATGTCCTCGTCAGTGCGATCGTCGCCGATGGCGAGCACGAACTCGACGTCCTCCTGGCCCATCCACCGATGTGCCGCGCTGCCCTTGTTGACTCTCGCCGACTTGATCTCGACGACCCTGTGCCCCTCAACGATCGTCACGTCGAGGTCGCTGGCGATTCCCACGAGAGCCGCTTTCAGCTCGGCCACTCGCGTTTCGGCGAACGCTGGGTGGATCGCGCGGTAGTGCCAGGCAAGAGAAGAGTCTTTCTCTTCGACGAATGAGCCCGGCGTACGATCCGCGAACAGGTCGAGAACGGGACTGATCCGGGGCTTCCATTCGTCGGTCACCGGCTCGGCTGTGACCCATTGATCACCTCGGACGCGCAGCCATACGCCGTGTTCGGCCACCAGGTCGACCGGCAGGTCACCGAGCCATTCTTCGAGCGACGTCCGCTGCCGACCGGAAATGACGACGACCTCGTTTCGGGGGTCCGACGCCAGTTGCTTCAGCAGGTTGTGCACCCGTGCCGACGGGCGTGCCTGTCGTGGGGTTGGTGCGAAGGGCACGAGGGTCCCGTCATAGTCGAGCATGAGGAGCCGGCGTTTCGCGCCGCGGTACGAGCGCAAGAGCCGATCTCGCGCCGGCTCGTGAAGCAGTTGTGCGTCATATGCGAACTGCGTGAGCTTCACCTGTTCCAGGGAGTCCAGGAACTCCTCGGCCCATCGCGAGACGGTGTAGCGACTCACCCTATGCTGCATGGAGGTCATCCGCTCACGCTGTTCCTTGGGCGGCATGGTGAGCGCCGTCTCCAACGCCTCGACCATACCGTCCAAGTCGTAGGGGTTGACCTGCAGCGCCTCGCTGAGCTCCTGCGCAGTTCCGGCCATCTCGGAGAGCACGAGGACGCCACCGGTGTCGCCGCGTGAGGCCACGTACTCCTTCGCGATCAGATTCATGCCGTCACGCAGCGGAGTGACGTAGGCGACATCCGATGCGGCGTACATGCTCGACAGGGTGGGGAACGGCAGGGAGCGGTACAGGTAGCGCACCGGAGTCCAGTCGAGCGTCCCGTGCTTGCCGTTGATGGATCCCACCAACCGCTCGACATCTTTCTTGAGTCTCGCGTACTCCTCGACTCGAGTGCGCGAAGGCACCGCGACACAGATCAGCGACACCTTGTTTCGCCACTCCGGATGCCGGTCGAGGAACGCGTCGTACGCGCGCAGACGCTCGGGAATGCCCTTGGTGTAGTCGAGCCGATCGACTGAGAGCACGACCTTGCAGCCGACCGCACCGGCTGTGATGCCCTCGGCTTTCTTGCGTGCCTTGGGTGAAGCAGCCCCTTTGGCGTAGCGATTGTAGTCGATACCCATGGGGAATGCATCCACGATCACGAGACGTTCGTCCACCACCACCCGACCATGCTGCTCCTCGACAGCCAAGATGCGTCGGGCGCTGCTCAGAAACTCGCTCACATAGTCGTAGGTGTGAAACCCGATCAGATCGCTGCCGAGAAGCCCCTCGAGTATCTCGCGACGCCACGGCAGCATTCGGAAGACCTCGAAACAGGGAAACGGTATGTGCAGGAAGAAGCCGATCTTGGCGTCCGGCATCTTCTCTCTCAGCATCTTGGGCAGCAGCATCAGCTGGTAGTCCTGGACCCATATGGTGTCTCCCGGCCGGGCGACTTCGAGGACCGCCTCGCAGTACTTGCGGTTGACACGCTCGTAGACGGCCCAGTTGTCGGCATCGAACCTGGCGTACTGGGTGAACTGGTGGAACAGCGGCCACAAGGTCTGGTTCGAGAACCCCGCGTAGAAACCGCGCACATCCGCGGCAGTGAGGAACACCGGCACGCAGCGGTGCTTCTCGGCCAACTCGATTCGGATGCGCTCGCGTTCCTCGGAGGAGAGACGCGCTTCGGACACCTCGGCCCAGCCGACCCAGAGGCTCTCGTGCGCGTCGTGAAACGATCCCAGTCCGGTCGCCACGCCGCCGACGCTGCGCTTGACCGCGACAGCGCCCGCTCGCTTCTCGACAGATACGGGAAGCCGGTTGGAGACGATGATGACCCGCTGCATGCTACCCCTTGGGAACCATTGGCTGGCGCACCGCACGTTTCTCACGAGAGGCACCGGGGCGGTCATCCGCCCTCAACTGATGATACCCGTGACGCAGGGAC
>JAUXNU010000103.1 GCA_030682655.1 Actinomycetota bacterium
AGCGTCGCTCTGGCCGCGCGTACGCGGTTGTACAAGGCGGAGCGGCCACTCGATGTGAGTCGCGAACTCGTGCGGACCGAGGACTACGTGGCACAGGAGTTCGACGTCTCGGTGTCCGTTGGTGAAGCGGTGACGGTCGAGAAGGTCGTCGCCCTCTTCGGCTCCCGCGACAGGGCGATTCACGAACCCGGGTACGAGGCCCGCAATCATGTGAAGCGCTCAGGGGATTTCGCCGACTTGCTCGTGACCCACATTCTCGCGTGGGACCACCTGTGGCAGCGATTCGGCATCGAGGTCGAAACCGGGAACGGTGACGTCCAGTGCACGCTCAATCTGCACGTCTTCCACCTGCTGCAGACGGTCTCCCCCAACTCGGTCGATCTGGACGTGGGCGTCCCGGCCCGCGGCCTCCACGGGGAAGCGTACCGCGGACACATCTTCTGGGATGAGGTGTTCATCTTCCCGTACCTCACGCTACACATGCCCCGGCTCACCCGTGGCCTGCTGCAGTACCGCTTCCGTCGGCTGCCGAAGGCGCGGTGGCACGCCGCGGACGCAGGTTTCCGCGGGGCGCTCTTTCCATGGCAGAGCGGCAGCAACGGCGAGGAAGAGACGCAGGAGTGGCACCTCAATCCCCTCTCGGGCGAGTGGAGCCGCGACAACTCGCACCTGCAGCGCCACGTCGACATAGCCGTGGCCTACAGCGTGTGGAGGTACTACTCGGCAACGGGCGACGACGAGTTCATGGAGAACCAGGGAGCCGAGATGCTGCTCGAGGTGGCGGGATTCCTGGCCTCGCTCTGCGTGTACAACCGTACCGAGGACCGCTACGAAATCCTCGGCGTCATGGGACCCGACGAATACCACGATGGGTATCCCGACGCACCCGAACCCGGTGTCAACAACAACGCCTACACCAATGTCATGGCGGTGTGGTGTCTCATGCGGGCACTGAGCGTGTTCGAAGTCCTGCCGTCCCGGCGGCGTCTGGAGCTCAGAGAACGCCTCGGCATCGGGCGCGATGACCTCGA
>JAUXNU010000104.1 GCA_030682655.1 Actinomycetota bacterium
GCGTCGCTCTCGATGCCGTTTCCGTGTCCGATCGACGGCCGCGTCGTGGAGAAGTTCGCCTCACGCGCCAGCGAGGTTGAAGACGAACTCTATCCCGTCCTGAATGTGCGAGACCGTCCGACGCTGGAAGCCATGATGGAGTCCACCGCGTGCTACATCGACGAGCACGTCGCGCCAAGGGAGGACGAGGAGCACGAGTACCTGCGGCGGCTGGAGGAGTCCTCGGAGTACGTCCCGAGATTGCTCTTCGATCGCTGGCCCGTGGTGCTGGCGCGGGCGGAGGAAAGCCCCGCCGCCGAATGGAAGGTCATGAATCTGCGGAAGCGTCCCGCAGAGCCTGAGGGCGACTATCCGGAGTGGTGACGGTTACGCCTTCTCTCGACTCGGAAGTCGGCGAAGCCAAACGCCTGCACCCGCCGAACCGCCCCGGCTGTCCTTCGCCCTCGGCATTGAGGAATGGCATGGGGTAAGGCGTCGTCAATCCGCATGAGATAGCCTCCAGACAGCGTGAGAGCCCAGAAAGGACCGCAGATGACCGCAGATGATAGAGACGCCCGAATCGACGCCATAGCCGCGAAGGCTCTCATGCTTGCCCCCGGTGACACGTTCGCGGTGCCGGTGTCAGGGGACGAGCGCGAGGTGGAGCGTGCGCTGACGGACATCGAGCGAGCAATCGAACGACAGTACAAGGCGGGTCGCGACATGCTGTCCGACCTCGCACACCCAGACGAGCTGGCGATGAGCAGCATCCGAACTTGTCACGCCTCACACATCATCATCGAGCGCGAGGCGGCTTCGTCAGAATAGTGCCATTTAACTGCATCTTTCTTCCCTTTATGTCTTGCCATTGGTTGCGCGGTACGCTACACTAGAGGTGTCAGCAAGTCAACCGAAGGGAGCAAGACAGATGAGCGAAACCAAGAAGCGGGTGCGGCCGGCAACATCAATCCCCATCGACCCCGCGAAGTTGCGGCTGGTGCTGCGCCGCCGATTCATCAACAACCGCGAGGCGAGCGAGTTGCTCGGCAAGTCCTCCGAATGGATGGCAGTCGTCCTGCATAAGAGGCGCATCAACTTCTACGTGCTCAATGACCTTGCGGGAGCCTTGAACATGAACTTCGACGATCTGTTCGAGGAGATTGTCGACGAGGAGAAGTGGCTGGCGCTGTAGGCCTCAGAGCCCCCGGCTTTGTCCGGGGGCTCCTCACTCTGCACTCGTGCATAGCGCCAAGGTCAGCCAGGGCCGAACGCCCGCACCCGCCCGAGCCCCCCGGCTGTCGTTCGCCCACGGCACGATCAGCCGAGGGCTCCTCACCGGCTGGGCTCAGGCTACGGTCGCCAGATCCTCGGCATGGAAGACGGGGGATGGGGTCAAGGCGATGCTCGGCTGCCACAGGCGAGGCGTCGGGGGGTCTGCCAAGAAAACATGCTCTGACCTGCAAGTATTTCGCGAATACGGCTTGCCATGAGTTGCGCGGTACGCTATACTAGGTACTGTCAGCAAGTCACAATGAAGGGAGCACCACAATGGCAAGGAGCAGGAAGGGATACCCGCAAGGCATGACGCTGCAGATGGTTTCCACCTACCTCGTGCGAGAGTCGGTATCGAGCGCACTCAATTCCGTGAGCACGCCCGAGGATGCAGCTAAGGTCGTTCGTGACCTGTTCGACTTCGACCACCTCGACCGCGAGCAGTTCGTCGCACTGGCGCTCAACACCAAGAACCGCGTAATCGGTGCGTGGGCCGTGTCGGTCGGAAGCCTGAACGCCTCAATCGTCCATCCCCGCGAACTGTTCAAGCCCGCAGTGATGCTCTCGGCAGCCTCCATCGTCATCGCCCACAACCACCCGAGCGGCGACCCGACTCCGAGCGGTGCCGACATCCAGCTGACCCGCCGCCTCGTCAAGGGTGGGGACGTCCTCGGCATCGAACTCCTCGACCATGTCGTCGTGGGCGACGAGTCCATCGCCTCGCTTCGCGACTTGGGGCTGATGTAGAGAGAAGCCGGGGAGGGGCCGGGTACATCCCGGCCCCAAACCCCCGCCATTAGAGCCTCGGCGCAAGATCGACCCTTCTCGGCGACGTGTGCGACGCGTCGTCTGCCGCTATCATCATTCGTGACGGCTCTTCGTTGAGCCGTGTGCTTCCCGGACTTGCTGACACTTCTCCGGGGACGAGGCACCTAGCTCAATCGAGCCGGGTGCCTCGTCGCGTTGTCGCGTGTTCCGCACGGGGTTGCCGTGTCGTGCCGGCCAATCGGCCGGCCGCTGCTCGCGGAAGTGCCCTACGCCTGACCACAGCTGGGTCCGCTGTGGACAGGCGCTCGACCTCAAGTCTGGCCCTTGATCGGCGCGAGCCTCGTGCCCGTCCGTCGGCCTGACCACAGGCAGCCAACCTGTGGACATCCCGACCGTCTTCGACCCGTATCGGGGGTCGAAGACTCGGACTCCCTGCGCCACATCCCGGACTCCACTCGCACCGGGTTCAGCGAGTCCAGGGCTTGAAGAGAGAACGCAGGATAAGCGTCGCTGCTCAATACGCAGCACCGCGAAGGGAACGCATCACCGGCTAAGCCGGTGAGCAGCTGAAACGCGTCCGAGACTCCGCCCAGCGGCAGAGTTGCTATCGGGCACTTGCGGCGACCTGGAGCTGCTCACAGTTGAGCACGAGAGCTGCTCGGAAAGTGGCCCTTTGATCTGTCCTCCGAGGCGAAAGTCCTGTGCACTCGTGCAGAGCGCGTACCATGCGCTCTTGCATACCAGTTCTCGGATGGAAGGGTGCCTGTCGTGTCAAACAAGCGTGTGCCTCTGGGGAGCGCGGGAAGGCCGAAGCGCCTGATGATCCGGCTGACGCCGGAAGACTACGACAGGCTTTCAGCCTTGGCGGCCAACGACGGCGTTGCGATGGCCGTCAAAGGGCGCGAAGTGATGCTGGTGGGGATGGACCCGCAGATCTTCGGTGAGCGCTACTACGACGTGGAGCGTCTACTGCGCAGCGTTGTCAAAGCCGAGATGGAGACGCACTCGGAGCGGCTGCATAAGAGGCTCTATCGGGTCGGCGGTATCACGGCCGCGATGGTGTACTTCGACCGCGAGATACTCAGCAGGGTCCTCGAACTCGATCCGCAGGGTGTCACGCAGATGTGGCGAGAGGCAGAGGGCCACGGGTTCAAATACATGGGTGCGAAGCAGCCCGAATCGAGGCCGGACGATGACGAGGCGGGGAGCACGCCGTGACACTTGGGCCTCTCGTCGTCAAAGTCAGCTACGCCGCTCCGAGCGCGGGGGACGGCGCGCACGCCGCCTACATAGCCACGCGGCCCGGCACGGACCTGACCGTCACGGCCGATTCCGTCGCGCGGATGGTGACTCGTGATGTCGCGGACGACGCCACGTACACCCGCTACATCGCCGAGCGCCCCGGCGTCGTCGCCGACGGCGGGGCCCACGGCTTGTTCGACGAGAACGGCATCCCCGATCTTGCCTCCGTCACCGATGAGCTCGCAGGGCTTTCGCACGCCCCGCTCTACCGCGTGATCGTCTCCGTCAGCCGAGCTGACGCCGAGGAGCTTGGCCTGGACTCCAAGGCGCAGTGGGAGCGCCACGTTCGCGCCAGCGTCGATGCTCTGTCCACGGCTACCGGAATCCCGCGCGAGAACATGCGCTGGGTGGCGGCCCACCACAATCCCGTGGCCGGGCATCCGCATGCGCACATCATGCTCTGGGACAGGGCCGACAGTCCTGCGTTCAAGCGAGTAGTCCCCGAGCGGCGAGGGGGAGCAGGCCACATACCCGCTCCTCGGCTGAAGGCCCTTCGCGGGGCGTTCACCCGCGAGATCTACGGCGCAGTGCGCGAGGGTGTGTATGAGGCGAAGGGTCGCGCGCGCTCCGAGATCCGCATGTTCGGCACCACATCCCTCTCTCTGGCCGTCGAGGAACGCCGGCGAATCGGAGCGGGGCTTGCCCTCCCTACGGTCTCAGGTCTCACGCGCGACCTGGATGCCTTGTCTCGCACACTGCCTGGACGCGGCCGAGCTGCATACAAGTACGTCTCACCTGAGACGAAGGCCGCAGTCGATCGGATCGTGGACAAGCTGGTGTCGGTGGCGCCGATCGCCGAGCAGGTCACTGCGTATGCCGACGCGGCGGTGGAGCTCAAACGCCATCACACCGCCGATCCCGATGAGCTCGCATCCGCGCGCGTCAACGCAGAGGTGGACGTGCGAGAGCGACTGGCTCCCGACGTGCTGCAGGCCGCCGTGAGCATCCAGCTCCTGAGGACGGGCGAAGGCATCATACGAACCGCTCCGCTGGTGGCCCGCAACCGCCTGCTCCAAGGGGCGCCCGAGCGGACACGTGTGTTCTACACCCGAGCTCTCATGACCGCGGGAATCGACGAGGACACAGCCGCCAGCGTGATGGTCAAGGCGTGTCGGGGCGACGAGCCGCTCGAGGTTACGGCGACCCGCATCGCGACGGTCTTCGCAGAAGCCCAAGCGCTCCGCCCGTCCGAGTGGGCGGCGTGGCGCAACGAGAACGCGCTCCCCGAGCTCTCGGCGGGACTGCAGCAGACCGCGGCCACGCTCCACCTGCTCGAGCAGGTATCACGGCATCTGTCCCCACAGAGCTCGCGGACGGCCCAGGAGGTTGCACGGATCGACTGGGGCAGGCTTGGCCGAGCCACACGCCCGACAGGGCGCGCGGACGGGGGCCGCGGAATGACGCTCGACCCACGCGACGGCCTGTCGTCTTAGAAGAACACTCCCGGAAAGGTCGTGCCAATGGCCGCTCGGTACGCTCAAGTGGGCGCTGCCCGCGAATCGATGAAGGGGACACGAATGCAGAGAACGACCAGGCGGATCGCCATCGCCTCGCAGAAGGGCGGCGTCGGGAAGACGA
>JAUXNU010000105.1 GCA_030682655.1 Actinomycetota bacterium
TCCGGCTCATACAGCAACGAGCCTACGGCTTCCACGACCCCTTCGCACTGATAGCGCTCGCCCAGCTCACGCTCTCCGGACTCTGCCCCCCGCTACCCGGAAGAGGTCGGGCGTGACCCACACATGTGTCACAAGATCCGAAAATACCTGGCTAGATGACCACGTGCGCGACGCACAACGTCCGGGTGAGGGTGGGCGCTTTGTCAGACCATACTGTTGCAGGCACGAAACCCCTCACTCCTTCTCGTCCTCCCCGTACGTAAGGATACCTCATTCTCGGGCGGCTAGACCTCACTGGCTGCAATCATCCGGCATGATTGGCCGCAATCACGCAGACTACGCCTCGCCCTCGCCGGAATGCGGGAGTAGGAGCTCTGTCGAAGTGTACGCCCGGTCACGAACGGCCCGGGACTTGCGCGGCTCCGGCGCGCGGTACAAGCGCATCAGACGCTTGCTCTCCGCTTCGATGCGGGTACGAATTCGTTCGCTCCGGCGCTCCCACGCATCGAGTCCCGGCCAGTGGATGACCGACCCGACGATCCCATGCCCGATCGCATCCTGAGCGCAGTGCAGCGCCACCCCAAGATGCGCCAGGCTGCGCTCGTCCACCGCGACCCGAAGGTACTCCTCGGCCAGACGACCAGCGCCCCACAGCACGAGGTGGAACCGCTTGTACCGCAGCTTGCGCCCGGGAAATGCGCGATCCACACGTCCGTTCCACAACGCCAGCTCATCGGCCTCGTGCCTGGAGAACCCCGCCTCGAGTGCCCACTGTCGCGTGAGCCGCTCGTGTGTCTGGATGTGCATGCATCTCTCCCTGGGATCCCAATGGGCCGGTCACAAGCGCGACCGTGATCGCGTTGCCGGTCGTCCGAGCGGGGGTCCGTACTCCTCGATATACCCAGCACCGTCACCGTAGGCAAGCGTCGCGGCCTTCCTACGGAAGCGCGGTGAGCCCGACTGCCACGAGAGCCAGCGCGATTCCGGCCCCCTGCAGCCCCCGAACGCGCTCCCCCAGGAAGACGCGCGCGAGCAACACGGTCGCGACCGGATACAGCGATCCGAGTACCGACGCGATCGCGAGCGGACCGATGCGTATCGCAGCGAGCATGGTGATGTTGGCCGACGTATCGAGCACTCCGGCGGCCAGAGTCGGAGCCAGCGCCGATCTGCCGACGATCGGTCCCGTCCGACGGGCAAGAGCGATCACGACCATGAGAGACACGCTCGCAACACGCGCTGAGACCAGCGGCCAGACCCCCGACTCCGTCCCGGTCATTGAGAACGCGACGAACGCGCCCGCGAAGCCCACTCCGGCCAGAAGCGCCCAACCGATCGAAGCAGGGCTCGTCGCGCGCTCGTCTTCCGCAGGATCTGATGCCACGCTCACGATGACTACCGCCACGAGCGCAAGCACGATACCCACCATCCCGGTCGGCCTCACCGTCGATCCGCGGACGAGGTCGTAGGTGGCGGGCAACGCTCCCGAAAGCGCCGCGGTGACGGGGGCTATGACGCTCATTCGCCCCATGGCGAGCGCGGCGTACAGGGCGGCCACGCCGAAACCACCGCAAATACCTGCGAGAGCACCCCACGTCAAGTCCGCCCGGGCGACAGCGACCGGCAGAGTGAACAGCAACACGAAGACGAGCAGAGCCAGACTGAGCGCATGCGATGTCGCGGTCACAGCCAACGCGGAGACGCGCCTGCTCGCAACTCCGCCAAGGAAGTCGGCACAGCCGAACAGCGCCGCGGTGGCGCTGGCAAGCAGGACGGTCGTCATCTGCCCGCGCTCATGCCCGCGAACATACCGCCAAGGTATGGCACGAGCCAGACGAGCCACACGACCATGCTGTACCGGTGGAAGCCCCCCCGCACCTCTTCAGTTCCCCGGCGCACGACCCACGATGCCCACACTGCATGAGCGAACATCAGCAGGAAGGCCGCAAGTCCCGTGAGCGTGTGGAAGTCCCATCTCCATCCGGGTAGCAGCAGCTCCATCGCGTAGGTGCCGGCGGCGTCGAAGACGAGCCCGAGCCAGAACGCAGCGAGGTGCCACGACTTGAGGTAGCGCTGGATGCGCTCGCTCCACACGCCCACCGTGTAGAAGACCAGCGCGAGGGTGATGAGGACTGTCGCGACGATGAGGTAGGCAGGCATGCGCCTATCGTAGCGAATCGCAGGCCGGGACACACGACGCGCCGCGAATCCTTGGGCCAACCCCTGACCCGCGCGCTATCATACGCGCAGTGCCCGATTCCAACGAGAGGCCCAACCCCAGATGCGCTGGGTCGTGATCGTTCCGACATACAACGAGCGTGACAACCTTCCGGTGCTGACCGACCGGCTACTCGCGCTTGATCCGCCGATCGACGTGCTCATCGTCGACGACGCTTCCCCCGACGGCACGGGTGAACTGGCCGAGGAGATCGCCACCACCTCACCACGCTTCCGGGTCATACACCGCACCGGCCAGCGTGGCTACGCGCGGGCCAGCTTGGAGGGTTTCCGGGCTGCCGTGGATGCCGACAACGACATCGTATGCACGATGGATGCGGACCTCTCGCACGACCCCGACGTCCTTCCCCGGCTGCTCGAACGAGCGCGAGACGGCTCGGATGTCGTGATCGGATCGCGCTACACCCCGGGCGGAGCACTCCGCGTCGAGTGGGGGCCCCTCCGGCGAGCGGTCAGCCGCTGGGGCAGCGGGTACGCACGCACCATGCTCGGTATCGCCACCCGCGACTGTACGAGCGGGTTTCGCTGTTACCGCCGAGAGGCCGCCCAGGTCGTCGCGTCGTCCACCATCGGCTCAGAGGGCTACAGCTTCCTGGTTGAAATCCTTGGCATACTCTCCGACAAGGGCTTCTCAGTGTCCGAGGTGCCCATCACGTACGTCGACCGGCGTGCGGGATCGTCCAAGATATCGCGCATGATCATTCTCGAGGCGCTTGCCCGAACCACACTGCTCGGCCTACGCCGGCTCGCAGGAAGGACCCAGCGATGAATCGCTCCATCCTAGTTCTCGTTGCAAGCGTCATGCTCGCCGTCGCCGGACAGACCGTGCTCAAGATGGGGATGTCCGATGTCGGCAGGCTCGGGAGCGCTGAGGTGAGAGACCTCGGCGCGACGATCGTGCGCGTCGCGGCCAACCCTAAGGTGGTCGGAGGTCTCGCGCTCTACTTCATCTCGGCGCTGCTCTATATGGTCGCGCTCTCGCGGGTCGACCTGTCAGCGGCCTACCCCTTCGCCGGGCTTTCGTACCTCGCCATCGCACTGATCTCCTGGCTCGTCCTTGGCGAACAGGTCCCTGTGATGCGGTGGGTCGGGACGCTCGTGATCACCTTTGGCGTTGGAATCGTCGCCTTCACGCTCTAGGCTTGATGGCGACCGGCTCCATCGCTCCGCCTGCCCACGCAACGAGAAGTACCGTGCCGAGGAGATAGAACGGCATCGTCTGCTGACCCCAGTAGCTGCTCGCTGCGCCGATCGTGAGGTAGAAGACGATCCAGAACGCAGCGTGCGCCGTCGCCGTCCAACGCGCGAGCGGCGAGTCCTTGAGAGCGAGCGCGAACCCGGCGGTGCCGGTGAACATGTAGAGCGCACCCGGAATCCGAAACGCGCCGTACGGCCACATCATGTAGGACGCAGGCGCGAGGAACTTGCCCGCGAACGTCTGCGCCCAACTCTGCTGGAGGCGGGCGATGAACGACGCGCTCACCATCGCCTCAGGGGCGATGAGCCGCGCGGCGTTCACGTAGTGGAGGGCATACGCGGCCGCGAACAGCGCGACGTAGCCTGCCAGTACCCCGACCGTGCGCCACCCACCGGCCAGCTCCTTGCGGCGCCACGCCGCGCCCGCAAGCAGGATCATCGGCCAGAAGACGAGCGTCTCGCGGAAGAGAGCGGCGAGCAGCGCGAATGCACCCGCCACAAGTAGGTTCTTCCGGAGCAGGAAACCGACGCTGGCGAGCAGCGCGAGTCCCGCCCAGTAGTCTGGGAAGAAGATGTTCTGCCACGACGCGAGCAGCTCAAGCATCGGAAGCAAGATGACCGGCCCGAGAATCGCAGCGCGCGGAGCCTGGCCAAGGAGACCCCAGTAGACCGCCGCCATCGCAGCGAGACTCGCAACGAGCGCGAGGTAGAAGACGCCGGTGGACCCGTTCGGAGCAGCCACTCGCCAGAGGTAGAAGGCGGCCGGCTCGCGGGCGAGTGTTGGCGTGTTGACCCATCCGTAGAACTTGCCGTCGCGCACCCAGTTGTTCTCCGCCACGCGGCTGTCGCCAGCCGCCGAATCGAGAAGCGCCTGATAGTACCCGCTACCACGCGTCATGAGCAGGTGCGTGTTCTGGTAGACCACGGCATCGTAGGCGTAGGTGCCGCTGACGGGTTCCTCGGCCAGGTAGGTGTGAAACGCTGGAGTCCCAACCGACAGTGTGTAGACGAGCAGGACGCCAAGGAGCGCAACCACGCCATGTCCGACGTACTGCTCGGTGCGAGGCATACCGGGAAGCGAGGCGAGGCCGAACCGCACGCCGAAGGCGACTGCCGCAGCGGCGATGACGCCCACGAGCAGGACGAGCGCGGTACCCGCGCCGGAGACGCCACCGGGATTCAGCGGGTTACTCGTGGCCAGGCCGTACAGGAAGTCCTGGTAGACGTATGAGACGAGCACGTCAGGATTCGCGTACTGCGGCATTGTGTTCGCAAGCCGTACGAACGCATCGACGCTTGTCGTGGCGAGCGCGAGAAGGACGCCGATCAGGCCGCCGGCTGCGCCGCACACTGCCGCCCAAACGGGTATGCGCACGATCAGCCCGGCCACTGCGCCGGCGACGATGGGCGCAAACAGAAGCGGCAGAGGCTTCGTGTAGCCAAAGACGATGTAGAAGGAGACTGTCGCGGCGAACGCAGCGAATGCGATCTCGCGCGTGGGCGCGGGGTCCAGCATGCGCATGGCCGTCGCGGAGCGCGTTGGGCGCGCGGGTGCGGAGCGGGAGCTGCGTGTGCGCGTCTTGGCGGAATTGCCCATCGTAGCGACCTTTCACGCGCGGCAGTGACCCGTGCGAGGAGAGTGTAGCAGAGGGGGCGGGCAGCAAGACACGGCAGGCAGGAGCGCTAGGGGCACATGGAATCCGAGTACAGGTGCGTGACGCCCCTGGCGCGTAGGACCCGTGCTTCGTTGGCGTCGTTGACGGTGTGGACCGCGCACCACAGACCGCGAGCACGGATGTCCCGAACGAACTCCGCCGTGGCCCTCTTCTTAGGAATCGTCACGAAGCGAATGTGTTCGCGTTCGCAGAAGTCCAAGGCGGCCTCGGGAGTCGTCCTGAGACGGTAGAAGGTGTAGACAACCTCGCGAAAGCCCTTGCTGCGCACGTAGTTGAGTTCCGACCCGTCGTAGATCTGGACGACAAACCGCTCGCGGAGCGCCTTGTCGGAGCCGAGCGCTTCGCTGATACCGTCGAGAGCACCCATCTGCTCATCGAGGTCCCGGGGCTTGATGTCGGTCATGATATAGATGTCGGGGTAACGGCGCATGAAGCCCAGTACGTCATCGAGGGCCAGCGGAGTGTACTCGCCGCGAATCCGCATCTTGCGGAAGTCCGCGAGCGTGGGGACTCCATCGGCCGGCGATTGCTGCCCGGGACTGGCGGACCGCTCCCAGTTGTGACGGGCAACCACATGTCCGTCCCGGGTGACCTCGAAGTCGACCTCGAATACGCGGTAGCCCGCTGCGTAGTTTTGTGCGAGAGCCTCGCGGCTGTTGGTCACGGGCACACCGTCGACGCCGCCCATGCCGTGAGCGATGAGGTCGTTGCGCTCGGCCCAACGGTACATCGGGTCTTCGGACTCTCGAAGCATGAAGGCAGCAACAGGCGGGTTGGGACCGGGCCGGTCGTTCGCCTGAATCCGGGCAGGCCCCCCTTCGACGGAGCCAAGGACCGCGATAGCAACTCCGGTCCAGACGGCGCCGAGCACTACGAGCACGGCGGTTGCGCCAAGGAAGCGTCGGACTGGAGCACTCACAACACGCTCACCTGGCACTCTCCGAGGACTGGCCGACCAGACGGAGTTCCAGCAAACACCGCGAGGACCCTGGGCAGCCTAGCCGGTCGAGGAAAGTCAACTCGAGCCCCGCACCCTCGAAGGTCCCCTCGTCGACGGCCGCAGCTATCTCGCATAGCGCGTCGATCTCCTCGGCAGGTAGGTCGAGAGAGCGCCAGGCGTCAACGAGCGGGCACGCGGTCATCCTGAGCACGACCACGCCTTCGCCACGCGACTCGACACCGGGTTCGAAGAGGGCGCCCTCCGACGCGGAGCCTTCGCAGAAGATCCTGCCAACAGTGTCGAGATCGCCGGCCTGGGCGGCCTCGAGGTACTTCGTGCCCCCCTCCCGACCGCGGCGACGAATCGCACGCTTCATGAGTTCGGCAGTGCGGGAGCCACCGATCTCCTCGGCGAACTCCTGGAAGATGTAGTGGTACATGAGCGCGCGGTTCTCGAAAGCGGCGCGAGTCTCGCGTCGGGCCTTCTCGAGCGCTTCGCGATCGGTGTCGTGCATGACGGGCCCCCTCCGGTAGGAAGACCAGCATACCGCTACGCGCCGCAACGGACACGAGCGTAGCGCACCACGCAGCAATCCGGGATTGCGGTGCGGGACTAGACCTGGTCAGAGTTCCTTGGGACGTGGGTCCCGATCGCCGCAGGTGCGATCGGGCAGGCGCCGGCGCACAGGTTGCATGCGATGCAGAGCTCGGGGTCGACAACCGGCACGCGCAGTAGAGATTCCCGGCGTGGCTGCCCCTTCATCGGGTCCTCGACGGAGACCAGCGCGCCACGTATCGGGCATGCGGCCAAGCACTGGAGACAGCGCTTGCCCCTCCCCCAGGCCCTACAGTTCGCACGATCGACATGCGCGATCACGTAGAGCCCGAGCAGCAGCTCCTCTTCGAAGGTGTGCGTGTGGATCGCGTCGGTCGGGCAGACGGTGGCGCACAGGTTGCAGCTCAGCGAGCAGTGCGCAGGGCGCTGGTCGAGCATGGGAGTCCATGGCCCCGCCACCGACGCGAACGAGAGGCTCGGGCGTAGCGCGCCGGTCGGGCATGCGGCGTAGCAGGCGCCGCATCGCACACACAGCTCCGCAAGTCGCCGCTCGTCGGTGGCCGGAGGCCGCACGATGCCGTCCTCGGATCCGAACGCCGGCGCCACCGCCGTTGCCAGCAGCGAGACGCCCGTCGCCCCGGCGACCAGTAGGGCGTCGCGACGATCGAGTTCGAGCGCCGACGATGCCGGGCGGATCGGACTGGTTCGGAACACGGCGGCCCCGGTCGGGCAGACGTCCACGCACTGCATGCAGACCGTGCACTCCGTGGCGGTGACGGCGTACTCCTCGGCGCGATTGACGGCGCCCGTCGGACACGCCACGGCACACCTGGCGCACGAGGTGCACGTCCCGGCATCGACGACGCGGCGCAGTCCGGGGAGCCTGGTGATCAGCGCCAGCAGCCCTCCCAACGGACACAGCATCCGGCACCATGTCCGGCGTCCAAGTGTGTTGAGTCCCAGCACCAGCGCAAGCGGGACGACGGACAGGACCGCAACGAGCATGCCGGCCGAGCCCGCGCGCACGGTCGCAATGCGCGTAGCGCGCCCAACCGCGTCACTGCCAAGGAGCGGCATCACGAACTCCTGCAGTGGCCGGGTCGCGATGGTCACCGGGTCGAGGATCATCGGTGAGAGAGTCCCGAACGCGGCAGCGCCGAGAACGACAGCGAGTGTGATGTAGGAGCCGAGTCTCCACCTGTCCGTGAGCCAACCCGGCTGCTTGCGCGAGGCGGGCACCGTGTCGAGGAGTGTTCCGACCGGGCATATCCAGCCGCACCATGCGCGGCCGAAGGCCACCGTCAGCACGACGGTCCCTATCGCCGCCGCCCCGAACGCAAGCAGGGTGCGCGACGCCAACATCGCGGCGAGTCCGATCAGTGGATCGAAACGCGGGAACACCGTCTCGGGAAGCCAGGGAATCATGCGCGAGAACCCGGCGACCGTGAGCACGACGAACACGACGAGCGCCGTCGCTTGAACAACGCGGCGCGCGCCAACCCATCGCGGTTTCTTGACCGGGTTGTTCATCGGGACTCCGGGGGGCGTCCGTGCCGCGGCTGGTTCCGTGGCAAGAGAGCGAAAGTACGCTCCAAAGGTATACCACCCCGGACGCATGCGAGGACAGTACAACGGGCTACTCGGAGACCCGCTCCCGTGCCTGACCAAGGAGTTCGGCCGCCCGCTCCCAGCATTCCCGGGTGACCGCGTCGGGGCTGAGGGTGCTAGAGCCTGAGTCCCCGAACTCGAGCCCGGGATGGGTCACGCGCCAGTGCACGGGATCGCCGAACGTCGTCGGCTCCCAAAGTCCGAGTTCATCGGCCTCCCATGCCTCGCGAGCGGCCAGGTGGTAGTCAAGAGCGCGGCCGATGAGCCGACGCACGTCGCTGTCTCCCCCGCTCTTGGGGTCGAACCGCTGGTACGCGTTGAGGCACGTGCGCACGGCATCGCCGTAATCTCGGAGCGAGCCTTCGGCGTCGAGCGTCCGCTGGATATCGCCCGCGTTCGCAACCAGTGCCTTGACCCCCGGTGACGGCACGGCAAGCCCGGTCTGGAACTGGTACGCGGTATACGCGATCGAGATGGCTAGAAGTGCGACAAGCGCGACCAGGTATCTGCGCCACGCGTTCTTCCGGGCATGAGGGGTCTGTCCGTGCAACAACGGCTGCCTCCGCAGATCGCGATGTGGGCGGGTGCTGTGTTCCTGATACCATTTGCGGGACATCGACCGCAACGCGACGAGGGGTGTGGCAGCGAATGAGCGACGATACACCGACCGAGAGGCGCGTGGCTCCGCAGCGCGCCGGAGAGCCGGAGATGCCGAACCGCTTCCCGATTCTGCCCACGCTGGTCTTCCTCGTCATCGGCCTGCTGCTTGGCTCATTCATACCGAGCCCATTCCGAAGCGCGAATCCGACGCCTCCAGAACAGACGGCGGACGTGCGGACACTCGAGGCCGTTGTGGACACTCTCAAGGAGCAGAACTGGACGTTGTCGCGACAGCGAGATGCCCTCCAGGACCGCGTGGACGCGGATGGCGCCGACGGAAAGACCACCGCTCCATCGCTTCCGGAAGGAACCCTCGGAGACGGGATCTACCGCGTGGGCGAAGACGTCGAGCCTGGCACCTACGACGGTACTGTCGTAGGTGAGTTCGGCTACTGGGCTCGTCTGCGGGCAACCGACGGCACTGTCGGGTCTATCATCGCGAACGGGCTGCCAACCGGCCCGTTCACCCTCACGATCAACCCTTCCGATGAGGCGATCGAGCTGCGCGGGGTCGAGATCACCCGGCGGTAGGCTCTCCTATGCAGTCGCGTCACCGCTGTCGAGGTGTCCGACGATGCGCTCCTTCAGCGCCTCCAGCAGGTCGTAGATCACGGGCACGACGATGAGGGTAAGAACCGTCGATGTCGTAAGCCCTCCGACCACAACGATCGCCAGCGACTGGGACATCAGCGCCCCGGACTTGAAGCCGCTGGCCATCGGAACGAGGGCGATGATGGTCGTCAGTGCTGTCATGAGGATCGGCCGCATGCGGTTCGCGCCTGCGTCAAGAAGCGCCTCGCGCCGCTCGAAACCTTCGGCCAGACGCTGATTCACCCGCTCGATGAACATGATCGCGTTCGTGGTCACGATTCCGATGAGCATGAGCGCGCCGATCATCGCAGGCATGTCGAGCGGAATACCGGCAATGAACAGGCCGATAAGACCGCCGATGACCGCCAGTGGCAGCGAGAACATGATGGCGAGCGGCGCGATAGCCTCGCCGAAAGTCAGCATCATCACGAGATAGACAGCTGCGATCGCGATGAGCATCGCCAACCCGAGCTGGGTGAAGCTCTCGCTCATCATCTGCGCGACGCCGCCGATCTCGACCTCAACGCCGGCAGGCATCTTCTGCGCGTCGATGACGGACTGGATGGCGTTGATCACAGAGCTCGTGTCGCGTGTCGTGATCGACCCGGTCACGGAAGCATACTGGCGCTGGTCATTCGTAAGGATCGACACCGGTGTCGATGTCTCTTCGACACGTGCGACGTCTCCGATACGGATCTCATCACCGAGGGGCGTTGCCAGCTTGCGGTTGGCGATGTCCTTGGCAGACGTCACACCGGAAAGCGCGGTCACATAGAGGATCTCTGCATCCTTGTCGCTGATCTGGGTGAAGCCGGCGCTCTGCTCGGCGACGTAGCCCCTGATCGTCATGGCGACCATGGCCGCGTTGAGGCCGTACTTCGCCGCCTTGGCCTGGTCGACCTCGGCCGTTATCTGGGGCCGGTTCTCTGCGAGGTTGCTCGCCACGTTCTCGAGCCCGTCGACGTCCTCAAGTTCAACCAGGAGCTTCTCCACTGCCGACTCGATGCCCTCCATGGGGCCCGTGACAACGATGTCCACCGAGTTGTCGGAGCCGCCGGACATGCTGACCTGGGACGTTGTGATCTTGCCGCCCTTGGCTTCGATCGGCGCGGCCGCGAATTGGATCTGGGTGAGCGCATCGTCCACATCACCGTCGTCGTCTAGCTTCACGAAGATGTGGCCGGTCTTGCCGTCGGTGACGCCACCCTGAGCCATGTTGAACCCGCTCGCGGTATCCACGGTGGCAGTCTGGAACTGAACGTCCTCCCGGTCCGCAATCTTGGCCTCCAAGACTCTGAGTGCCGCGTCCACGTCCGTTGCGGTGAATCCACCGGGGTACTCGACGTCAACGTTGATGTACTTCTCTGTGGCAGGCGGCATGAACCCCGTGCCGACGATCGGCACGAGAGCGAGCGAGCCGGCGAATAGCAGCGTCGCGGTCACGACGACCACGCCCGGGCGGTCGAGAGCCCAAACCAGCGCACGGTGGTAGGCGCGCGCCGTCCGCGTATCCTGCTCGTCACGGTGAGGAACCTTCGCATTCAGGAGCGACCATTTCGCGAGCAACGGCACGATCGTCAGCGACACGAGAAGCGAGGACAGCAGCGCGACAGCAACCGTGAGGGCAAACGGGGTGAAGATCTTGCCCACGATGCCGCTCACGAGAGTCATCGGCGCGAACACAGCGACGGTCGTCAGCGTCGAGGACGTGATGGCCGAGGAGACCTCGGCTGTGGCCTTCCTGATGAGGCTGACGCTCCTCTCCCCACCGGCTTGCATGTGGTTGAAGATGTTCTCGATAACCACGATCGAGTCGTCGACCACGCGACCGATGGCGACGGTGAGCCCTCCAAGCGTCATGACGTTCATCGTGACGCCGGCGACTTTCATGGCAAGCAGCGACAACACGATCGACAGCGGTATCGATATGGCCGAGATGAGCGTCGACCGGATGTTGCGCAAGAAGACGAGGATGACGATGAACGCGAAGAGCGCGCCGAGCAGCCCCTCCTGGACCATGTCGTCGATCGACTTGTCGATCATGACGGCACCGTCGTAGGTGTAGGTCACTTCGGCCCCTTCGGGCAGATCTGCGAGCCCGTCGTTCGCGGCCTGCTGGACCGCCTCGGACACGTCGATCGTGTTGGCGTCCTGGGTCTTGACGATGCTGATCAGTACGGCCGGCTGACCGTTGGCGCGCGAATGGACAGCGCCCTCCTCGGCCCCGTATGTCACCTTCGCGATATCTCCAAGGCGGACGAGCCCTATCTCCGGCTCGTCCATCTCCATGTCCATGTCGATCGAGGCGGAACCTCCGGACGGCGCCGTCATCGAGGGCATCTCGGCAGAGCCGGACGGCATCGCCGGCATCGCTGCGGCCCCCGCTGCGACGTTCTGCTGCAGCGCCACAATCTGCGCCGCGATGCTGGCCGCTGCCTGGTCGAGAGCCGGGATCACGGCCTCCAGCTGCGCTGCGCCCATCTGGGCCGCGATGTACTCGGGAGTCGTGGTGGCGCCTGCACTCTCGAGATCGCGCATCACGGACTGCGCCGAGGAGAGCTGTATCTTGGCCTGGAGCGACTGGGACTGGACGCTTTGCAGGGCACCGGTCAGACCTATCTGCATTCCCAGGCCCTGGCCCATCTCTCCCATACCGACGGCCATGTCGCCCATCCCGGCGCCCAGGTCGCCGACTGTACCGCCCAGTTGGCCCATCGCGCCGCCCATCTGCCCGACAGCGCTCCCGAGGGCCCCCATCCCTTCACCCATCGCGGCGAACGCGTCTGCGAACATGGCGTTGGCGTTGGGGTAGACCGCGACCTTGAAGTCCCTGATCGCGTCGACGCTCTCAAGGGTCCCGCTCACACGAACCGGCTGGTCAACCTTATCGATCTCAAGCGAACCTACCGGGAAGGAGAGGTTCGCGGCCTGCAGCTGCTGCACCACGTCCTGGGTCGTCAGTCCCTCCTCGTCAAGCGCCTTGGAGTCGAACACTATCTTGATGGTGTCCTCGGTCTCGTTCGAGACACTGACCTCACCGACGCCGTCCACCGCCTCGAGTACCGGCACCAACGTGTCCTGGACCGCGGCCTGAAGCTCCTCGGCGGAATCGCCACCTGTGACGGCGAAGCGCAAGATAGGCTGCGATCCCATGCTCACGCGGGAAGTCTCGGGCGCGATGACGTTTTCGGGAAGATCGACACCATCGAGGGCCTGCTGGATGTCGCTCTCGGCCTTCTCCATGTCCGCCGAGTAGCTGAACTCGGCGACCAGTACCGACACCGAGTCATTCGACATCGCGCTTGTGCTCTTGAGACCCTCGACACGCGAGATAGCCTGCTCCAGCGGGTCCGTCACCTTCTCATGGACGTCTGCCGGAGCGGCACCGGGGTACGGCGTGACGATCGCAACGATCGGAATCGTCACGTCGGGCATGGTCTCACGTTTGAGCTGACCGGCGTAGTAGAGACCGCCCGCGGTAGCAAGGATTGTGACGATCATGACGACGGCTGCGTTCTTCAGGCTGAATCGTGTCAGGCGGTCCATCGGGGTCCTCTCATATTTGCTCCGCCAAGGGAACTCGGCGGCTAAGTCTCGCTTCTGGCAATCGTCTCGGCCAAAGTATTGTGAATTCGCGAAAGTGTCCGCAAGTCCTCGATGGAAAGCGTTGAGGTGAATCGGCGCATGAGTGCTCTGTGATGCTCATCGGCCGTGGACAGCCGCTCCCGACCGGCGTCTGTCAGGGAGATGCGAACAGCTCTTTGGTCGGTCTCGTCGCGCTCTCGCGACGCATAGCCCGCCTGCTCGAGACCCTGGACGATTGCGGAGGCGGCCGGGTTCTTGACTCCCAGCATGTCGGCGATGTCCGACACCCGCATGTGTCCTTCGACGCCGAGGATGCGCAACACCATGTACTGGGGAGCCGGCACCCCGGCGCTCCGGAAGCACTCGGCTTGCCGGGACGCCATCAGGCGACCTAGGCGGTACATTGCAGCGTCGAGTTCGTCGAGGATGGCGTCGATCTCGTCGTCAGGGCGAATTGGTTCATGAGTTGAATTGTTCATCGCACGAACTATATGCGCGGCGCCGAAGCAGGTCAACACATCTGCGGCGCCTCTCATGCAGACCGGGGCGAAAAAGCCGGGGCTTTGACCACACTCCCCCGGACTTGCTAGCCTGTGCCGTGCCCAAAGCCGCGTCCGATGGGCAGACTCGGAGGACCGCGTGGCATACGTGTTTCTTGTTGCCCTCGTGCTGATCATGATCGGCGAACTCGCCGACAAGTCCCAGCTGCTCGCGCTCGTGCTGGCCACACGCTACAAGACGTGGCAGGTGCTGCTCGGGATCTTCGGTGCCACCCTCGTCGTGCACTTCTTCACGGCCCTCGTGGGCCAGTTCCTCGGCGGTGCGCTTCCGAATGCGCTGCTACCGTGGATCTCGGGTCTGTTGTTCGTCGGTTTCGGCATCTGGACATTGCGCGGCGACAACATCGAAGCGTCCGAAGCTGACCGAGGAGCCAAGCGGTTCGGGCCGGTGCTCGCCACAGCCGTCGCGTTCTTCTTCGCGGAGCTCGGCGACAAGACCCAGATCATGACGCTCACGATCGCCGCGGACCCGGGTTCCGCACTCCTCGTCTACCTCAAGGGTGCCGGACCGATGGTTCAGGGATGGCTCGGCGTGCTCGGCTCGGCAGACACGGCCGGGCCGATGGCCAGATTCTGGGCCGTCACGCTCGGTTCGACGGTCGGCATGGTGCTGGCGGACGCTGTCGCCATCCTCATCGGACGGGCGCTTGGGAAGAAGCTGCCCGAGCTGCTCATGCGGCGCGTGTCAGGCGCGATCTTCATCGCCTTCGGACTGCTGACGATCACGTCGGTATTCCTTGGCGGGTAGGCAGGACATCTTCACCATCGTGGTACTGCTAGACATGGCCCTTGTCGACCACGCTCAACGGGGTCCGCCGGTACGGCCTTCGTCCTCGCGTAGCAGCCTTCTGAGCGCGTCGACGAACCGCTCCCTGTCCTCTTCCTCGAATGGGGACGGTCCGCCCGTCCGACCACCAGCGCGCCGATGCTGCTGCTCCGCATGACGCACTGCGAGTTCCATGTCTATGGTCGCCGGTGAGAAGACCCTGCCGCGGTGACTGACCGCGCGTGCACCCCGTCCGAGCACCATCGCGGCGAGGCCGATATCCGCAGTCACGACGATGTCGTCCGGACTCAGTTCCTCGATGATCACGAAGTCGGCGGCATCTCGTCCCGCGCCAACCTGGATCGCCTCTACTCCAGGGCGATCCGTGTAGCGTCCGAGGTTCTGCGTCGTGTTGCCGACGAGTACCACCGGTGTCTTGTGCGAACGCGCAAGCGAGAGCGCGTCCCTCGTGACCGGACAGGCGTCGGCGTCGATGAAGAGCGTAGTCATGTAGCCAGTCTAGCTACGCGCAAGCGATGCCGCGATGCCGTCCACGATATCTCTCAGGAACCGCGAGATACCCGCGATCATGGCCGGGTCGGCAAGCTCGAGCGTATCGCGGTCGCTGTGAGCGTACGAGGCCATGAACCCGGCGATGTCGCTCGATGCAATGGCTATCGCCGGGCGACCGTACAGGCCAAGAATCGCGTGGTCGCTCTGGAACCATTGCGGGCCTTCGGCGAAGCCGTCGCGACCATCGAGTGCCGAGCGGACGATCTGCCCGATGCCCTCCGGCACCCCGTACATCGAGACATGTGTCCCCGTCCCCCGCTGACCCGCGTCGTCGATGTTCACGCCAAGGACGATCTCCTCCCACCGCCCGTCGTTCTCCGCCACCCACAGCATCTCTCCCGGGTTCGCGTAGTTGTCCTCGCCGTTGAACGGCACGAGTTCCACGGTCGGCCCGGTCGTGTAGTCCCCGAGGAGACGAGCCAAGCCAAGGAGCGCCGCAACCCCGCTCGCGTTGTCTATCGCACCGGGCGAGCCGGTGCGGCTGTCTATGTGCGCCGTGAGCACCACGCGCCCGAGCGCGTCACCCGCCTTCGTCGCCACCACATGTTCGCCTGTGGCCGCGACGCGTCCCGAATCGATACGCACAGAGACCTCCTTGCTGGCGAAGGCGAGAAGACGCTCTCCATCCACATCCTTCATATAGGCGTTTGGGATATCGAGGTCGCCGTCCTCGAACAGCGGGAAGGGGTACTGAGCGCCGACCATCTCCGGGTCGGCCCCGGTCGCGGCTATGATGGCCGCCGGGCCAAATGCATCCAGCGCACGGTAGACTCGCTTGTGGCTTTCTGGATTGTAGAAGGTGAAGTTGCGAGGCATGATCTGCGAGCGGGCAAGGTCCCCGCGAAGCAGGACGACGCGTCCCCTCACGGACTCGCTCTCAAGATCCTCGACAGATACCGCCGACACGAGCTCTGCGTCCACTTCGCACGGCAGCGAATATGGCCCGGCGAACACCTGGAACCGCTCGCCTTCGCACTCGATCCACGCCTCGCCATACTCCCAGTCGACGCACTCGAATTCCGTCCGCGATACCTCGAGCCCGCAGCGCTCCATCTCCTTCGCGAAGAACTCCGTGGCTTCCAGGTTCCCCGGTCCACCCACGCGACGATCCGGATGCTCCGTGAGCACCTGCATGCTGTGCTCGACTGCTCTAGCCAGCCCGTCGTCCATGCTCGCCACCCAATCCTAGGCATCATCGGCCAGTATTGTACTCTCCGCCTCCGACACGACCGCTGGGAATCTATGACTATAATGGGCCAAGGGGGTCACCATGCCCGATACTCCAAACGAGCCGCGCTTCTGCACGCAATGTGGCTCACAGCTGGCGTCTGACGCGCGCTTCTGCGCGTCGTGCGGCGCGCCGGTTGCTGCACCGTCGGCGCCGGCAACGACCGGCCCCGACGGCCCCGCTCCCGCCCCTGCCCCCACCCGCTCGAGGGTGCGTCGCTTCTGGCGGGTGGCGCTGCCTGTCTGGCTCGCGCTCACCGTCCTTGGCTTCGCAGGATCGTTCGCCTACGGGTGGTTCACGGCGGAGCCCGCCGCGCCGGAGCCCTCACCCGATCAGCAGGAGGTCCTCGGCCGACTCGGTGAGCCCGAGGCATTCTGGCTGACCGACGGCCCGGGCACACCGGGCGAAAGCGACCTCGTGCGAATAGAGGAGTGGTTCTACCCGACTGAAGGCGCGATCGTCACGTTCTTCGACGGTGCGAAGACCCAGGAGTACGGCGTGACCTTCTCTGTGGAATACGCTCCACCGTCCGTGCGTCCAACCGAACTCGGCCGCTGGATGACCCAGGCGGACGTGGAGTCTCTCCTTGGCGAGACCGGTACGCCGGCGGATGCGCCGTCTGCGGGCTACCCCGACTACGAGGCGTTCACCTACCCCGAGAGCCGGCTGGCGATCGGCTATTCCGGCGGGCAGCTGTTGTCCGCCCAGACCTACTAGGAGCGCACGATGTTCGGACTGCTCATGACCGCTGTCGCCACCATGCTGCTGGCGCTGTCCCTCGTGGGAGTAGTCGCCGGCGGCATCAAGTCGGGCGGGGCCATGAGCCGCTACTCGAGTGGCATCCGACAAACCGCCGAGGACTTCCAGAACGTCGATCTCGACCGGGTGCAGCGCGACCAGCGAACCGCGCCGCTGGAAGCCGCTACGGGACTTGCCGAAGCCGCGCTGTCCGCGCAGACGATCGGCTCGCCAGACGTCGCCAAGAACCCGGTCGGCCTCGGCTTCACCGATGGAATGAGCCTTGGTCAGCTGGCCGTCGGCTATGCCGAGGAGAGCGCGAGCGGCTCCTCGGGCGCGAGCGGCGCGACGGACGACGGCGATGCGCCCTCGGCAGGTGAGAGCGGCGGAGGCAGTGGGGCCGGCAGCCAGACCGGCTCCTCGGGAGGCGGCGGGACTCCGGTCGAGCAGGCGGCGCCGACGACCTACGTGGCCTGGTACGCCGACAACATCGGGTTCAAGCCGATCTGGATCACGTCGATCGAGGTCTTTCGCGAGGACAGCCCGGCGAGCTCCTGGCCAGGCGGGGGGCTCGACCCGAACGTGCCGCTGAAGAAGGTCGCGCTCACGGGCGCCTACGCAACGGGCGGCGAAGCACTCGACGCGATCGGGGGGATGCTCTCCAACAGACGCATGGGCGGCGGCATCTACGCCGGCATGCCGCTTGCCGACATCGGTGGCGAAGCGCACAACATGGAGAACGTGGACTGGAAGCGCGTCTGGGAGTAGCCGCCAAGGAGAGCGCGTGCTCATAGCCTTCATCAGCCTTATGCAGAACGTTGCGCTGCTCGTCATGCTGAGCCTCGTACAGCAGTTCGTGCTCGGACGCATCCGGTTCTCGCCGACCGTTCGCTCGTCCATCTCCGGAGTGCTCTACGGCGGCGTCGCCATCGCGGGAATGGCGTCTCCTCTCGTTCTGGCCCCCGGGGTCTTCTTCGACGGCCGCTCCATCGTGCTCAGCATCGCCGGACTCTTTGGCGGCCCGCTCGCGGCCGTCTTCGCCGCCGCCACTGCGAGCCTGTTCCGCATATACCTTGGTGGGTCCGGCACGCTCATGGGAGTACTGGTCATCTCGGAAGCGAGCGCACTCGGCGTCGCGATGCACTACCTCGCGGCACGCAAACCGCTTCTGATGAAACCGCTTCCCCTCTGGGTCTTCGCGATGGTCGTCCACCTCTTGATGCTCGGTCTCACGAGCGCCCTGCCACAGGGTATGGCGCCAGAGGTGCTCCGGCAGATCGCCCTGCCGGTTATCACCATCTATCCCCTCGCCACCGTTCTCATCTGCCAACTCTTTCTCGCACTGGAGCAGTACTTCGACAGGTCTGTAGAGATCCGCAAGCGCAACATCACGCTCGAACAGCTCGTCCAGGAGCGCACACACGACCTGACGGCGGCGAACGAGGAGCTGCTGATCGCCAACTCACGGCTGTCCGAGGCGGACGAAGCCAAGACGCGATTCCTCCGGGCGATGAGCCACGAGTTGCGCACCCCCCTCAACTCGATCATCGGCTTCAGCGACATCCTCAGGCGTGGCATGGCCGGCGAGCTCAACGACGAGCAGCTCAAGCAGATCTCGATGGTGAACAACTCGGGACATCACCTGCTCGAGCTCATCAACGATATCCTCGACCTTTCGCGTATCGAAGCGAACAAGGTCGAGCTGCACTACGAGCGGTTCGGAATCGAAGGCCTCGCTCGCGAAGCCCTCGGGCTCGTGGCTCCCGAAGCCGAGGAGAAGGGGCTGTCGACCGGTCTCGAGATGGCGTCCGATGATCTCGAAGTCGCGTCTGACCCGACCAAGGTCCGCCAGATCCTGCTCAATCTCCTTGGCAATGCGGTGAAATTCACCGAGCAGGGCAGCGTGACCCTGCGTGTTCACCAACCGGCCCCCGACCTCGCTGCCTTCGAGGTAGCGGACACCGGTCCCGGCATCACGGCAGAGCGAGTCGAGGCCATCTTCGGGGAGTTCGTGCAAGGAGACGAGGGTACGGTGTCGCCCCTTCGCGGCACCGGCCTGGGGCTCGCGATCTCCCGTCGGCTGGCGGTTCTCCTTGGCGGGACGCTCTGCGTTGATAGCACGGTCGGAGAGGGGTCGACGTTCACCCTCACGCTTCCTGTGGAGGCGCCGGGCAGCGCGTGAGCGAGCGGAGCCTACTGCTCGGGCAGAGCGCTTCGCACAGCATTCTCGACCGGTGACACAACCCTCGTCTCCCCGCCAAATAGCCACACCTCAGCATCGGCGCCCACACCCGCGAGGTACGCGCCCGTCTCAGCAGGAAGCTGCGCGCGCCTTGTGAGGAGGAGTACGCCCCGGCGGGCGCCGGCCCCTGCACCGCCCACGAGCGCGTCAGGGTAGTCGAGCCCGGACGCAACTCCCACGAACCCGGGGCCGGCGAGATCGGCTGCCCGCGCCCACCGTGCGAAGGCGACTGCAGCCGCATACCGGTCGCGTCCGGCGATGCGTGTCACACTCGCATAGCGGCCCGAATCGCGCAGCGACCGCTCGATGCCGGCGGACACCGAAGCCGTGCCGCCGCAGATGACGACTTCATCGATGGCGGACGGGCGAAGCGCCACCGCCGTGGCGGAGGGTAGCGCCTCGGGTCGCGTGAGCAGCACCGGTATCCCCGCGCAGTACGCGACCGGCGACACCGACAGCGCATCGGGGAAGATGTCGCCGCGCACGAGCAGCGCGCGCCCATCGAAGGCGCCCCCACGCATTGTGGCGACCTTCGACGCGACGGACGCAGCCACGTCGTAGCGGTCGCGACCGCCGATGCGACTGACACGCACACCGGGTAGGGCGTCGAGTTCACGCGCAACAGCCTCGGATACGGAACGGGGACCCCCAACGATCCAAACCTCCCTTGCGCCGAGTCGCCTGACCTCGCGCGAGACGCTCGCCGGCACCGACGCTGGCCGGGTGAGGAGCACGGGGCCTTCATACGCGCCAGCCAGACTGCTCGCGGACAGCGCATCGGCGAAACCCGTTCCGCTGGCGATCACAACGGTGTCCGATCGCTCGAAGCCGAGCTGGCTCGTTCGCACCGCCGCCTCGTAGCGATCCGGGCCAGCCACGCGAAGCACCTGCGTACGAAGGCGCATCAGCGCCTCGGCGAAGTAGTAGTCACCCCACGAGGTCCCGTGGTCGGCAGAGCCGGTCCGCCCGTAGTAGGTCCCGTGCAGCAGCGTCGAAGGCTCGACCGCCCTGTCGGCCAAGTAGTCCGCCGAGGAGAGACTTTCGAGCGTGTCGCGCGCGAGGGTGAGGTAGTCCGCACGGCGACCGGCGTCCGGATCGAGTCGCCCTAGCTCGACGAATGCGGAGGCGGCGATGGCGGCGGCTGAGCTGTCCCGTGGAGCGTCGGGAATCCCTGGCACATCGAAGTCCCAGTAGGGCACGAGGTCAGCAGGTACGTGGGCGGCCCAGTAGTCTGTCGCACGATGTGCCGCGTCAAGCAATCGGGGGTCGCCCGTCTCGCGGTACGCCGCGGCAAGCCCATAGATCAGCCACGCGTGCCCGCGCGACCACGTCGATTCGTCGAACGCTCCTTGGCTTGTGCCCTTGTCGATCACAGACCCGGTCGTCTCGGAGTAGGAGACGTAGTGGTAGCTGCTTCCGTCGGGCCGGATGAAGTCGGCGGCAGTGCGCAGCGCGTGGCTTGTGGCCTTGTCGCGCAGGCGCGGGTCTCCCCCGTTGCTGGCCGCCCAGAACAGCAGCTCGATGTTCATCATCGTGTCGGTGATGACGACGAACCTGCCGTCGACCGTGCGACTCCGAACCATTCCCACATCGGGATCGAACCGCTGGGAGAGCGATCCAGCTCCGATGAGGGCCGTGTCGCGGTAGGCCGCCTCCCCGGTCAGCCGGTAACCGAGCCGGAAGGTGTTGAGCATCAGGAAGCCAAGGTCGTGCGTTCCGGTATCGGTCTTGTAGGGCTCGATGGACTTCTGCCGCGAGCGCGCCCAATCACGCCACCGAGACTCCCCCGTGCGCTGGTACTGATACCACAGGCTTCCGGGCAGGAAGCTCGAACCCCAACTCCGGGGGTTCACCGTCTTCCATGTCGGACCCGTCGTGTAGAACGGGAACTGGCCCACGGACGTGGCCGCCTGCGTCGACGAGAGCTTGGAGGCCGCGATGTCGCGTGCGTGCTCCATCGCGGGCGACAACGTATCGGCGACGGCGGCTGCAGGGGTGCTCGCAGCGATCAGCGCGGCAGCTAGGAGGTGTATGGCGGCACGAGGGTAGGCTGATCGCACGACGGGACTCCTGGGGAGAGAGGTCTGGGACACTCGTATCGTACGCGGCACGCGCGCTCGCGAACAGGAGACCCGCGACTCGACGGCGTCAGGGGGCGTATCATGTCGGCGGACGCCGACCGAGAGGACCCCGCGTGGACCGCCCCGTCACAGGAGCCCAGAACATCAGCCGCATGTGCATGGTGTGCGGCGCCGAAAACCCATCTGGCCTGCACGCCCGCTTCTACGAGCTCGAGGGAGGCGAGCTCCTTGGCATCTTCGAACCTGCCGAGGAGCACCAGGGCTACCCGGGGCGACTGCACGGAGGCATCTCCTCGGCGATTCTGGACGAGACGATCGGGCGCGCGATCAACACGAGCGACCCTGACGCGTGGGGCGTCACCGTCGAGCTGAACGTGCGATTCCGCAAGCCGGTCCCGCTCGGCGGGGAGCTGCGAGTACTGGGCCGCATCACGAAGGATTCCGGGCGACTCTTCGAAGGCAGCGGGGAGATCGTGCTCGATGACGGCAGCATCGCGGTCGAGGCCTCGGGGCGCTACATGCGAATGCCCATCGAACGCATCGCAGACGGCGATTTCGCCGAGGAATGGTTCGTCGACGACAGGGCGAGGCCCGACACCATCGACATCTAGCGGGCGCCCGCCATCGGCCCACCAATGCGTGAGACCACGTCCGCTGCGGGGTAAGCAGTCGATGAGACCCCGCGACCCGGGAGGAACCATGAACGCAAATGTGAACGAACCCATGGAAGAGACAGACGAAACCGAAGGACATGTGCACAACACACTCGCACCGAGCGTCGTCTCGGAACGCGATGTAGAGGTGACCGCGAGTTTCGCGGGCATTGTCAACGCACAAGGGGGGGCAACGCTCAATCAGAGCGGTGCATGCACGATCTTTGCGCAGGGCAACGTCGACGCGAACCAGGCGGGTGCCGCGGCAATCGTGACAAGAACGCTTTCCGGTGAGGGCGTGTACGCCGGGGCCATCGTCGCCGGTGATGTGTCCGTAGGCAAGAGTTGGGTCGGACTCGTTCTCTCGCCCAACATGCAGGTGTCCGAAGACTCTCGCGTCATCATCGGCCCGGTCGCGGCGCTGATTATCGCACTCGCCATATTCGGGGTATTCGGCGTTGTCGCAGCTCTCGGCTTCTTCGCTGCCCGCAGGGCGATGACATGGCGACCGCGCGTGCCCGCCGTTTCCTGGCACCGAATGGGCGAGTGAGGCAACAAACCCGCGCACGCTCCACATCAACGCGCTACGACGCCTCGTCGTAGGCTTCCACGAACTGGCTGTTGTACAGGTCGCAGTAGAATCCCTCGGCCGCCATGAGTTCGTCGTGGCTACCCTGCTCGATGATGTGTCCCTCGTTCATCACGATGATCGTGTCCGCGTTGCGAATCGTCGAGAGTCGATGCGCGATCACGAAGCTCGTGCGTCCCTTCATGAGCTTGGCCATCGCGTCCTGGATCAGAACCTCGGTGCGCGTGTCGACCGAGCTTGTCGCCTCGTCGAGGATGAGCACCTCGGGATCGGCGAGAAACGCACGTGCAATGGTGAGTAGCTGCCTCTCACCCTGCGAGATGTTGGATGCTTCATCGTCGAGCACCGTGTCGTACCCGTCGGGTAGGGTGTGCACGAAGTGCTCGACATAGGCGGCCTGCGCCGCAGTGCATATCTGGTCCTCGGTGGCGTCCTCACGCCCGTAGGCGATGTTCTCGCGGATCGTGCCCTGGAACAGCCACGTGTCCTGCAGCACCATGCCGAACGTGCGACGTAGGTCCTCACGGGCGACGTCTCTGATATCGACACCGTCGATCGAGATCCGGCCCTCGTCGATCTCGTAGAAGCGCATCAGGAGATTCACGAGCGTCGTCTTGCCGGCACCCGTTGGGCCGACGATGGCCACCGTGCTGCCCGGCTTCGCGTCGAGACTCAACTCCTCGATGAGCGGAGTCTCGGGCTCGTAGCGGAACGACACGTCGTCGAGCGTGATGTGGCCGCTGACGTGGTCGAGCCTCACCGGCGTCTCGGACTCAGGTGTCTCCTCGGCCTCGTCGAGCAACTCGAAGACCCGCTCGGCAGAAGCGATGGTGGACTGCAGTACGTTCGCGATGCTTGCCGTCTGCGCGATGGGCTGGGTGAACTGACGAGAGTACTGGATGAACGCCTGCACATCGCCGAGCGAGATCGTCCCGCGCGTGATACCGAGGCCGCCAACGATGGCGATCGCCACATAGTTCAGGTTGTTGATGAAGTTCATCGACGGCATGATGATGCCCGAGATGAATTGCGCCTTGAAGCTGGCCTGGTAGAGCTTCTCATTCTCCTCGTCGAAGATCTCGATCGCTTCTTCCTGCCGACCGAACACCTTCACGATGCCGTGTCCTGTGAACATCTCCTCCACATGGCCGTTGAGGGTGCCCGTGGACGCCCACTGTGCGGCGAACTGCTTCTGGGAACGCTTCGCGATCATGACCGTGGCAACGATCGACAGAGGGATGGTTACCAGAGATATCAGGGCGAGCAGGGGGCTTATCCAGATCATCATGCCAAGGACGCCGACGATGGTCAGCACGGCTGTGATGATCTGGGTCAAACTCTGTTGAAGGGTCTGCGCGATGTTGTCGATGTCGTTCGTGACCCGTGAGAGCACATCGCCCCGTGGTTGGCTGTCGTAGTAGCGCAGGGGGAGGCGCGCCAACTTCAGGTCGACCTGACGCCGAAGCTGGTAGACACTGCGCATCGCCACGCCCGCCATCAGGTACTGCTGGAGCCACGCGAGCAGAGCGCTGAGCGCATACACGATCGCCACGATCGTGAGAATCCTTCGGACTTCGGAGAAGTCGACGCCGGCACCCGGCGTGATGTCCATCTTCGCGAGCATGTCGGCGACCTCGGTCTTGCCGGCGGCCTTGAGGCCCGCAACCGCCTGGTCCTTGGTCACGCCCTCCGGGAACTGCTTGCCGATTGCGCCTTCAAACACCAGCTGGGTAGCGTTGCCGAGGAGCTTCGGCCCAACGATGCTGAACGCAACGCTCGCGATACCCAGCACAAGCACGATGATCAGAATGACGGCCTCGGGCTTGAGATAGCTGGCGAGACGCTTGAGTGATGCTTTGAAGTTCCTCGGCTTGGCCGCCGGGGCGCCCATGCCCATGTGGCCCCCGGGACCGAATCCTCGACCGCCAGGTGGTCGACCAGGAGGAGCGGTCTTGGTGTCCACATTCTTGGTGTCCGCGCTCATGCCACCTCCTCCTCGCTGAGTTGTGAGTAGACGATCTCGCGGTAGGTCTCGCAGGAGTCCATCAGTTCCCGGTGTGTGCCAACACCTGCGATCTCGCCTCGGTCCATGACGATGATGCGCGTCGCATCCATGATCGTGCTGACGCGCTGCGCGACGATGAGGACAGTCGCCTCGGCGATCTCGTGCTTGAGTGCCGCACGCAGCCGCGAATCCGTCTTGAAGTCGAGCGCAGAGAAGCTGTCGTCGAAGACGTACACCTCGGGCCTCTTCACCAGAGCGCGCGCAATCGCAAGCCGCTGACGTTGGCCGCCGGAAACGTTCGTGCCGCCTTGCGTGATCGGCGCTTCGAGTCCCTCCGGCATCTCCGTGACGAACTGCGTGCCCTGGGCAACCTTGAGCGCGTGCCACAACTCGTCCTCGGTCGCGTCTTCCTTGCCGTAGCGCAGGTTGCTGGCAACCGTGCCACTGAATAGGAACGCTCTCTGGTGCACGAAGCCGACCTTGCTCCACAGCCGAGCGAGTGTCAGATCGCGGACGTCGACCCCGTCGATCAGGATCGTGCCGCCGGTGACATCGTAGAAGCGCGGAATGAGGTTGATCAGCGTCGACTTGCCACTACCCGTACTACCGATGATCGCCGTGGTCTCACCCGGACTCGCCGTGAACGACACGTTGCTGATGACCGCGTCCTGGGCGCCGGGATAGCGGAACTCAACGTTCCGGAACTCTATGAGCCCGCGCTGTGCGGTCTCCTTGGCAGGTGTCTCGGGGTCGTTTACGGACGGCTCGGTGTCGAGGACTTCCTTGATGCGCTCGAGCGAGGCTGCAGCCCGGGGCACCATCACGAACATGATGACGGCCATCATGACCGACATGAGGATCTGCATGATGTACATCAGAAACGCGGTGAGGTTGCCGATCGGCATCGCGCCGCTGTCGACGCGGTAGGCGCCGAACCAGATGATCGCCACGCTTGAGAAGTTGAAGATCGCCATGAGCGACGGGATCATGAGCGCGAACAGACGCGTGACCTTGAGCTGCGTGTCGGTCAGGTCTAGGTTGGCTTCGTCGAATCGGTGCTCTTCGTAGTCGGTGCGCACGAACGCCCGGATGACGCGCACGCCCGAGAGCTTCTCGCGCATGACGAGGTTCACGCGGTCGACCTTCTTCTGCATTGACTGGAACAGCGGCAGCGCCGTGCGCAGCATGAGTCCGATGATGACGCCCATGAGCGGGATGATCACCGCGAGCATCGTCGACAGCGCAATGTCTTGGCGCACGGCCATGATGATCCCGCCGATGGCCATGATAGGAGCGAGGATCATGACATTCAGCGCCATCACGATGACCATCTGGACCTGCTGCACATCGTTGGTGTTTCGCGTGATCAGCGACGGCGCACCGAAATGGTTGAGCTCGGACTGCGAGAATTCCTCGACGCGACGGAACAGTGCGCTTCGAAGGTCGCGGCCAAATGCCATGGCTGTCTTCGCGCCCCAGTAGACCGAGACGACCGAGCCGGCCCCCAGCAAGGCCGTCACGAGGATCATCACTCCACCGGTGCGCCAGATGTAGGGGATGTCGCCCTTGACCACGCCGTTGTTGATGATCTCGGCGTTGAGCTCCGGCAGGTATAGGTTCGCGATGGCCTGCGCGAACAGCAAGACGATCACGATCGCGATCGCTTTGCGATATGGCCGAAGATATGTCACAAGCAGTCGTATCACGTTCGGTACCTTTCTTCTCTCGTGTCTCGAGCCGTCCGGGACGTGCGACGGCGGTCAGGTGCGGCGGCTACTGTGTCGCTTCGAGGTTCTTCTCAACGACGCGAAGGAGCCGCTCGAGTTCGCGCTGGTCTTCTTCGGACATCTCGCCGACGGTGGTCCTGACCACCTCGGCGTGCACGGCCTCTAACTTCGCGTGGAGTTCGCGCCCGGCCCCGGTCATGAAGACGCGCATCACCCGGCGGTCGTGCTCGTCGGGACAGCGCTCGACGAGACCGGACTTCTCCATCTTGCGGATCATGATGGTGACGGTCGGCCGTCTCACGTTCAGCATGTCGGCAAGATCGCTTTGGCTGATTCCGTCGTTCTGACTGAGCACCCATAGCGAGAACGCCTGCCCCATGTGCGTGTCCTTCTCGCCCAGCTTCGTGATCATGAGAAGCTTCTGGGCACGAAGCACTCCGCGCAGAGCGTGAAACACCCGGTACGGTTGTGGCGTGTTCTCGTCGATCTTCATGTCCGGCAGGTTCGCCGGGTTGGGCATCCCGTGAGGGCGGTGATGCGGATGGTATGGGCACATGGTCGCGCCTCCCGGCGGTGACAGCATTACTGTAAGCGTGCTAACTATTAGCATGCTAACGACTCTTGCGCAAGAGGGTCTAGTGGGTCGTGCGACGACCTGGGTGCGTCTATGCGTCCCGCTCGGGAGCTGCTGCCGGCAACGTGAGGGCTATCGCGGTGCCGCCGTTCGGCTCGCTCTCGGCGCTGATCTCCCCGCCGTGGTCGAGCACGATCGCGCGGGATATCGCCAGGCCAAGGCCCGCACCGCCTCGTCTAGCCGCCCGCGCCGCATCCGCCCGGTAGAAACGCTCGAAGGCGTGCTGGACATCCTCGGCGGACATGCCCTCGCCCGTGTCGACCACGCTCACAATCTCGCGCTCCCCGTCCGATGTGAGGCGAACGGCCACGGAGCCGGTTGCGGTATGGCGAGCGGCGTTCGAGAGCAGGTTGCGCAGCACCTGGCCGAGGCGTCGCTCGTCACCGGTGACCACGTGCGGGGCGTCATCTCCCTCGACGCGGATCTCGACGCCGTCGGCGAGCAACGGGCCGACGCGCTGCGCTTCCTGCCGCGCGAGGGTCGAGAGATCGGTCGGCGCCATCTCGTAGCGCAGCCGTCCGGCCTCGGCGACAGCCAGCTCCTGCAGATCGTCGACTAGCGCCGAAAGGTGCATGAGGTCGTCGACGAGCGAGAGCAACCGCGCTTCGTCGACGCGCAGAACGCCGTCGGCCATCCCCTCGGCCTGGGCACGCGCCGCTGCGAGCGGGTTGCGTAGCTCGTGCGCGACGTCAGCGACCATGCGCCGACGCAGCTCCTCGGCACGCTCTAGCGAGTCGGCCATGTGGTTGAACGCGTCCCCGAGCGCGGCGACCTCGGCGGGACCATCCGCCTGCACGCGGTGGGTGAGGTCGCCCGCCGCGAGTTCCTCGGCAGCTACCTCGAGTCGGCGAAGCGGTCGCGCAAGGTACGCGGCCAGCACCAGCGCGACCAGCGCGGCGATGGCTATCACGACAGCCGCTGCCCCGAGTGCGCTCCTGTCCACGCTAGCGATGAAGCTCTGCTCCGCCGTGCCAAGGAGCATGCGCCCCATCCCCGGCCGCCCCGCCATGCCGCCACCGCTGGGAAGACCTGCAAGGTAGCTGTCGAACGCCGCCGAAAGCGCGACGCGTGCGAAGGCCGCCACGACTACCACGGTGCCGAGCGAGACGCCGACGATCGACAGGAAGACCTGTGCACCCAGGCTCACGCGGCGCACGTCAGGCCTCCAACTTGTAGCCGACGCCGAAGACGGTCTTCACGTAGCGGGGGTTCTTGGAGTCCTCGCCGAGCTTGCGTCGGATGTTCTTGACGTGAGCGTCCACGGTGCGCTCGTAGCCGTCGAAAGCATCACCTGATGCGATCTCAAGGAGCTGGAGCCGCGTGTAGACGCGACCGGGATGCCCTGCTAGCGCGTACAGGATGTCGAACTCGGTCCGGGTGAGATCGACGACCACGCCTTGCACCCTCACCTCGCGCCTCTCGGGGTCGATCGACAGGTCGCCGACGACCAGCGGCGGCGCGTCGTCCTGATCACGATCGCGCTCCCGCGAGCAACGTCGCAGGACAGCCTTGACGCGCGCAACGACCTCGCGGGGCGAGAAGGGCTTGGTGATGTAGTCGTCCGCCCCTATCTCGAGCCCGACCAGGCGATCTACCTCATCTCCCCGGGCCGTCACCAGAATCACCGGTATGCCCTGAGCCTGGAAGCGCTTGGTGAGATCGAGCCCGTCGATGCCGGGAAGCATCACGTCCACCAGCGCGAGATCCGGCCTGGCCTCCGCTGCGCGCAGCAGTGCGGCGTCGCCGTCCAGTGCCGTCACGGCGGTGTGGCCCGCCGCTGCGAGATACTCGGCGAGAACCTCGACGATCTTCTCGTTGTCGTCGACCACGAGCACGGTGGCCATGGCTTCTCCTATTCCAGACGCTACCGGGAGTATCCCACGAGAATCGTGCCCGGACACACGCGGGCGGGGCGGGCTCTCGCCTCGCCCCGCCCGGATCACGCTGTCCTACTGAGTGGCAGCAGGTGCCTGCACGCATGCGCCACCGCAACCACCGGCAGCTCCCATGCCCATACCGCCACCGGCACCACGACCACCGGCACCACGACCGCCACCGCGACCGAAGCCGCCACCAGCACCGCAGGCCTCATCGGTGGACTCGACGCGCTCTGTCAGACGGGTCTCCATCTGGGCCAGCGCCGCATCGGCCTGGTCCTGGGTGATGGTGCCGTCCTTCACGCGCTCGCTCAGGAGGTCCGCACGGACCTTGAGCGCCTCATCGACAACTGCGTCGGAGCCGACGCCAGCCTCAGCGGCTATGTCAGCGAATGACTCGCCTGCCGTGCGCTTCGCGATGACGTCATCGACTTCGTTGCCGGTTAGCCTGGCAACGACATCCGACAGCCGTCCGCCGGCGTCGCGCATGGCGGCACCGAGCCTAAGTCCCATCCCGATCCAACCCGTCGCGGCCACGGTGGCCGTCGGATCGGACGCAGGTGCTGCGACACCTATCATGGCGTTGCCGGCGAGTAGCCCGAGTGCCAGAGCCGCAACGACCAGAATCGTCGTACGTCGCATCTTCATGGTGTGCTCCTTTCGAAAGCTGGAACGATCTTCATTACAGATGATGCGCCCGAGGTTTGAAGCGGATGTGAACACCACCTGCGGGGTTCGTGAAGGCGCCTCGGCCGAGTCGCACCAGGGCAGCACGCCGCCGCACGAGCCACCCTGTGTGCGAGAATCGGGCGACAGCGGAGATGCGTCGCGAAGGAGCCGACCGGTGAGAAGATGGGGAGAGAGCCCTGAGGTCGCCGAGGACAGCGACCCGATGGCACCCTACCGTCGCCAGCAGCGCGTGACCGCGATCGTGGTTGCGCTCTCGTTCGCAGCGATCGTCGTGTTCGTGGGCGGCTTCCTGTGGCTGTTCAATCGCGCGCAGAGCCGCACGCCCGCTCCACCGGCAGCGGTGTCCTACGAGTCCTACCGGTCCGCGTGGGAGTCGGCGATGGCCAAGGCAGGCGTCGAGGCCACCTTCCCCGTCGAACCCGTCAACCTTGCCGACGTGCGCGCCACAGGCGTCCACGAGTTCACAGCGACCTTCACCGCCGAGGAGATCGGCGCGCTGCTCACGATGTACCGCTCCGACTACACCGTCGAAGGCGGCTCCATCTCCGTTGAGAGCGCGGTCGTTGGCTTCCCGGCAGACGACCGCGCGAGCATCGACGGTCGGCTAGTCTTCGACGGAAGCCGATACGGGCTGAAGGCCGAGGCGTCTGTGACCTACAAAGACGGGCGTATCGTCGCACAGTCGGAAGGCGCCGACCTCACCGTTGAGGGCTTCGGCGTGAAGGGCGACAAGCGTGCTCAGGCCATCGATCTCGTAGCCAACTTCCTCAACGCGCACGTACGCGCGGCACCCAACCTCATCGTGGACGAGGCGCGAGTCGTGGAGGGGGCGCTCGAGGTCACGGGCCGTGCGCCCGTCAAGATCGAGCATCCAACTGCAGGAGCACCCTAGTAGCGCCGCCCGCCCCCTACCACTCCCACGTCCAGTCGCGCACCAGCGGCATGTCCTCGCCGTAGCGCTCTATGTACTCGCGATGGTCCACGAGCGTGTCGCGGACAAACTGCGACACGTACGCACGCTTGTGCTCGAGCTTCTCGATCCGCTCGACAGCGTCGCCGAACAGGTGGAAGCGGTCGAGGTCGTTGCGCACCACCATGTCGAACGGTGTCGTCGTGGTGCCCTCTTCCTTGTAGCCGCGAACGTGGATGTTGCGGTGGTTCGTGCGCCGGTAGGTGAGCCGGTGGATCAGCCACGGGTAGCCGTGGTAGGCGAAGATGACCGGCTTGTCGGTGGTGAACAGCTCGTCGAATGCCTTGTCCGAGAGGCCGTGAGGATGCTCCTCGGCAGGCTGGAGCGTCATGAGGTCGACAACGTTGACGACCCGGATCTTGAGGTCCGGTGCCTCGCGCCGCAGCAGGTCGACCGCCGCAAGCGTCTCGAGTGTGGGGACGTCGCCCGCGCATGCCATGACGACGTCTGGCTCCTCGCCACAATCGGTGCTCGCCCACTCGAACATCCCGATGCCGGCGGTGCAGTGCTTCACGGCCGCATCCATGTCGAGGAACTGCAGCGCAGGTTGCTTGCCCGCGACGATGACGTTGATGTAGTCGGTGCTGCGCAAACAGTGGTCCGCGACGGAAAGCAGAGTGTTGGCATCCGGCGGCAGGTAGACGCGGATCACGTCGCCGCGCTTGTTGACGACGTTGTCGATGAAGCCGGGGTCCTGGTGCGAGAAGCCGTTGTGGTCCTGGCGCCACACATGTGACGACAGCAGATACGTGGCCGAGGAGATCGGTGCCCGCCACGGCACCTCGTTCTTGCTCACGTCGAGCCACTTCGCGTGCTGGTTGAACATCGAGTCGATGATGTGCACGAACGCCTCGTAGGTGTTGAACAGGCCGTGCCGCCCCGTGAGCACGTAGCCTTCGAGCCAGCCGAGGCAGGTGTGCTCCGAGAGCATCTCCATGACCCGGCCGTCGGGCGCGAGCTCTCCTCCGTCGTCGTCGACGGGTAGCCGCCCGGCAAGCCACGTCTTCTTGCTGACCTCGAAGATCGCGCCCAGGCGGTTCGATGCGGTCTCGTCGGGGCCGAACACCCGGAAGCGGTCCATGTTGGCCGCCATCACGTCGCGCAGCATCTCGCCAAGGACGCGGGTCGCCTCGGCAGTCACGCGCCCCGGCTCGGGCACGGCCACAGCGTAGTCGGTGAAGTCGGGCATCTTGAGTTCGCGTCGGAGCAGACCGCCGTTGGCGTGCGGGTTGTCGCCGAGGCGCTTCGTTCCGCGTGGGGCGAGTGCGGCGATCTCGGCTCGGGGGGCACCGCTCTCGTCGAAGAGCTCCTCGGGCCGGTAGCTGCGCAGCCAGCCGTCGAGGATGCGAAGGTGCTCCGGGTTCTCGCGCACCTTGTCGATGGGCACCTGGTGAGCCCGCCACGTCCCCTCGACCTGGTGGCCCTCGACGACGTCGGGCCCGGTCCAGCCCTTCGGGGTGCGTAGAACGATCATCGGCCAGCGCGGGAGCGCGCATGCGCCCCTTGTCCGGCACTCCGCCTGGATTCCGCGGATCTCTCCCACTATCTGGTCAAGCGTCGCGGCCATCAGCTGGTGCATCGCGGCCGGATCGTCGCCTTCCACGAAGTACGGCTTCCAGCCGTATCCTATGAGCAACGCCTCGAGGTCGTCACGCGGGATGCGCGCGAGCACGGTCGGGTTGGCGATCTTGTAGCCGTTGAGATGCAGGATCGGCAGGACCGCGCCGTCGGTCACCGGGTTCAGGAACTTGTTCGAGTGCCAGGCCGTCGCAAGCGGGCCCGTCTCCGCCTCGCCGTCGCCGACCACGCACGTCACGATGAGATCGGGGTTGTCGAACGCCGCCCCGAACGCATGGGACAGCGAGTACCCGAGCTCTCCACCCTCGTGGATCGACCCGGGAATCTGGGCAGCAACATGGCTCGGGATCCCGCCGGGAAACGAGAACTGCCGAAACAGCCGCTGCATCCCGTCGGCGTCCTGCGACACCGCCGAGTAGCGCTCGCTGAACGTGCCCTCGAGCCAGGTGTTGGCCACGATCGCCGGCCCACCGTGCCCCGGCCCGGTCACGAGGATCATGTCCAGATCGCTCGCCTTGATGACACGGTTGAGGTGCGCGTACACGAAGTTCAGCCCCGGCGTTGTCCCCCAATGGCCAAGGAGCCGCGGCTTCACGTCCTCGGCAGTGAGCGGGCGGGCCAACAGTGGGTTGTCGAGCAGGTAGATCTGGCCGACTGCGAGGTAGTTCGCCGCGCGCCAGTACGCGTCGATGAGGGCAAGTTCGTCGGGCGAGAGCGGCTCGGCGCCGGTCGCGCTGACGGCAGGCTGGGTCGGGTCGATCATGCAGAATCACTCCTCGGTTGGGGCTGTCGATCCGGGAACGCGCACGCGAACGTCTCGCGCGCGATCTCAAGCTCTTCGTCGGTCGGGATCACGAGCACGGTCACCTCGGCGCCGGGCGGGCTGATCGTCGCGACACCGCTGCCAGTCGCGACCTGGTTTGCGTCCCCGGCGATCTCGATTCCGAGACGCGTGAGGCCCGTGCAGATCCGCGCGCGCACCTCAGGGTCGTTCTCGCCGATACCCGCCGTGAACACCACTGCGTCAACGCGCCCGAGCACGGCGTAGTAGGCGCCAATGTACTTCTTCGCGCGGTAGCAGAACATCTCCACCGCAAGCTGCGCGTCCGCGTCGCCGTCCTCGGCCAGGCGGTGGACCTCCCGCATGTCGCTCGCGCCGCACAGTCCCGCGAGTCCGCTCTCGAAGTTCAGGAGGTGATGCACTTCCTCGCGCGACCGGCCGGTGATCTCGCCAAGGAGCATCGGCACCGCCGGGTCGATGTCTCCGCACCGCGTCCCCATCACGAGTCCCTCAAGCGGGGTCATCCCCATCGACGTGTCGATGCTGCGCCCGCCTTCGATCGCCGCCACACTCGCCCCGTTGCCGAGATGCAGCGTGATGAGGTTCAGCTCGTCGAGCGGGCGGCCCAGAATGGCGGCGGCGCGACCCGCGACGAATGCGTGTGACGTACCGTGGAAACCGTAGCGACGGATGCCGTGCTCGCGCGCAAGCGCGCGTGGGAGTGCGTACTCTCGCGCATGCCGCGGCATCGTCCGGTAGAAGGTGGTGTCGAAGACGGCCACATGGGACACGCCGGGAAGCCAAACCCGCGCTGCCTCGATACCCGCGATGTTGGCTTTCGTGTGCAGCGGAGCCAGCAGCTCCTGTTCGCGAATGCCCCCGAGCACGCCGTCGTCGATCGTCACGGGACCGGTGAACCGGTCGCCTCCATGCACGACCCGGTGCCCCACAGCGACGATCTCGCCCACGTCCGCCGGCGGTTCCGCGCTCTCGAGCATGCCGAGGACCGCGCGAAACGCCTCGAGGTGATCTCGTGCGAGAGAGCCGTCCTGGCCGATTCTCTCGACCTCACCGCGGAGCAGGGAACGTGCAGGCTCGATCTCGAACAGCTCGAACTTCACCGAGCTCGAGCCGGAGTTGATGACGAGTACCTGCAACGCGTGCCCCCTTCGAGCGAACGTACGTAGACGACGGACCAGCAGCCGACCGCGCGCCAGAGGCCGCTTCAGTCGCTTCTATTGATGGTACCCAAGGACACGCGCCTTCGAGATGCGTTCAGGCTACCCGGGAACTCGACCGCATCGTCGCCGAGGAGAACCAGGCCCGCGATCGGCTCAGCTCACGCGTGCAGGCGATGTACCGCTCCGCCGACGTCGGCTTCATCCCAGCACTTCTGGATGCCTCGACGATTCAGGATTTCGTGGCGCGCTGGGACCTGTTGGCGCGGATTGCCAGGCAGGATGCCGAGACCCTGAGAGAGCTGAAAACCGCGCACATCGAAGCGCAGCGGTCTGCGGAGCAGCTGATCGACCTTCAGGCCGAGGAAGCACGCGCGCTCGATGCGATGGCCGACGAGGTCGCCCGCGCAAAGGAGGAACTCGCCGCAAGCGAGGCCGCGCTGCAAGAGTACGCGGCCAGGACGGCCGCGAGCGCCAAGCCTGCCATCCCACCGGTTGAAAGCGACCCGACGCAGCAACTCAGTGGTTCCGGTGCCTGGCAGATCGCGGTTGCATCGCACTACGGACGCGACTTCACCGGACGCGGGGCAAACGGCGATGCGATCGGCCCGTACTCGATGATCGTCGCGCACAGGACGCTGCCGTTCGGCACGCTCATCGAGTTCGAGTACAACGGGAAGCGGGCGGTCGCCCGTGTCGCCGACCGTGGTCCGCACACGGAGGGTCGCACGTTCGATCTTGGCCCAGGCGTGGTCCGGGTGCTCGACTTCAGCGGTGTGCGCGAGGTCCGGCATCGCATCATCACACGGTAGACGAGCAGATTGACTGTCCGGCTCTGGTTCCGGTCTCGTTCACGGCTTCGTCAGCCGGTACCGGCCGGTCTTCTTGGTTCCGACCTTCTCGATAAGTCCGGCCTCCATGAGCGGGTTGATGAGATCCATGGCCCCCTGCCGCGAGACGCCCAGCGCTTCCCAGATCTCCGACGGGGACATGCTTCCCTGCGCGGTCAGAAGGTTCAACAGGCGCTCCTGCTTCGGGCGAAGGACGAGTCGCCGCGTTCCATCAGGGGCGATGGTCTGGATTCTGGTCCAGACACGCTCCAGCGTCAGCCGGAGGCCCTCGGCACAGTATTCGAGCCAGCCGGTTAGGTCCTCGCCATCACCCCGCACGTGGTCAAGGGCGGCATAGTACGCAAGACGATCCTCCCAGTAGTACTCGTCGACCGAGAAGATGTGATGGGTGTCGAATCCTCGGCGGTACAGCTCCCACAGCGCCAGCGCCCTGCCGGCCCTGCCATTGCCATCGGCGAAGGGATGGATCGCCTCGAAGCGATAGTGGATGACTGCCGAGGAAATGACGGGCGACAGCGCGGTCGAGGGCCCGTTCCACCACTCCAGCAGCTCGGACATGAGTCCCCCGACGTCATCCGGTGCGGGCGGTACGTGCCGGCCCACGCGGACGCGAATGACCCGGTAGCTGCCAGCCTCGCCCTGATCCATCACGCCGTTGGCTAGAATCCGGTGCAGCCCAAAGAGATCTTCGTGAGTGATGCGCTTGTCGGCGCTGTGTCGCTCGACGTAACCGAGGCCGGCGAAGTAGTTAATCACCTCTCGCTGTGAGCGAGGGACTGTGGCGAGGACGTCCGTCCCGTCCGCCAGCGCGCGAACCTCTGCCAGCGTCAGGGGGTTGCCCTCGATCGCTGTCGAGGCATGGGCGTTGCGCGTCCGGGTGTCCTTGCGCAGTGCCGGAATCCATGCAAGTTCGACCGACGCGTCCTCGATGCGTTGTCGCAGTCGAGCGATCTCCTCGACGACGGCCAAGAGACTCGGTGTGATGCTGAACTGCGGTTCGTACGACATGGGATAAGTCAAGCATCTGTCAAGTTATTAGTCAACCGAAATTCCCGGCCCTGGAAGCATACTCATGTCAAACGCGAACATGTACGCCCACAATCCCCCCGCGACATGCGGCCCCGACCACCTTCTCGATGACCCGGAGCTGTTCGGTGTCTCGCTGGCGGAGGGGGAGGGATTCGAACCCTCGGGACGGGGGGTAACCCGCCTAGCGGTTTTCGAGACCGCCGGGTTCAGGTGCCGGTTGCCGCAACGGTTCAGGCGATGGCGTTGCGACTTGCCAGATGAGACCGGTAGCGGGGATGTCCCGTTGTGCATCGCGAGGGACGCATCGCCGGAGAAACGCGAGGCGCAGGCCGTCTCGCCAAAGAGAGAATGCGGCACGTATGCCGCGCAGGACGTGCGGACTCGTCACGCCAAGCCCTCCCGCGCCGACAACAGCCCGCTTGATCGCTGTGCCTTCATGAACGCAGCGAACTCCTCCACGGTGAGCGGAGGACGGTATAGGAACCCCTGCGCTTGGTCGCATCCGCGTTCCCGGAGCCACGCGAGCTGTCCCTCCGTCTCGACTCCCTCCGCGACGACCTCAAGGTGGAGATCGTGCGCCAAGTCGATCATCGAGGAGACGAGCCTCCTGTCATCCTCGGAGCCGTCGAGGTCCATGATGAACGCCCGATCGATCTTCATGGTCCGTACCGGGAACTGCTTGAGATAGGCCAGCGAGGAGTGGCCCGTCCCGAAATCATCGATCGCGACCGAGGCGCCGATGGCGTTGATCCCCGTGAGTATCGCGATGGCCTCCTCGGGGTCTTCGACGGCCATGGTCTCGGTGATCTCCAGCTGCAAGTCATGCGGCTCGAGTCCTGATCGATCGAGTGCGTTGCGGATGATTCGCAGGAACTCGCTGCCGCGGAACTGCCGTGCGGATGTGTTGACAGCCATCCTGAGGCCCTTGAAACCCACTTCTTGCCATGCCATGGCTTGCGCGCACGCCTCCCGGATGACCCATTCGCCAACGGTCTCGATGAGGCCGGACTCCTCCAGCAGACAGATGAAGCTCACCGGTGCCACCAGCCCCCGTTCCGGATGGTTCCACCTGATCAGCGCTTCGGCACCGATCATCTCCCCCGTGTCGACACGCATCTGGGGCTGGTAGTGCAGCACGAACTGCTCGTGCTCGACGGCTGCGGCCAGGTCATCCCGCAAGGACAACTTCTCCATCATGCCGTCCCTCATACCGGAGACGTAGAAGCTCAGATCGTTCCCTCCGGACTGCCGGGCCTTGCGTGCTGCGGCATCCGCTCTCCGCAGCAGCCCTTCGATGTCCTCCGCGTCCTTGGGAAACAAAGCAATCCCGACGCTCGCCGTCGACCGGATCTCCTTGCCGTAGATCCGGTAGGGCCGCCCCAGTGCCTTCAGCGCCTTGCGTGCCGCGACCTCCGCCGTTGCCGTGTCGGAGACCGGCAGCAGCACGCCGAACTCGTCGCCTGGGAATCGCACGATTGCGTCTTCCCTCCGAAACACGCCCGCGATACGGTGCGCAACCTCACAGAGCAGTTGATCCGCGACACTGTGCCCGTACCTGTCGTTCACTCCCCTCAGGTCGTCTACATCGAAGAGGAGGAGGGCCAGCGGCCTGCCGCTCTGCCGCGCACTGGCGATCACCATCTCGGCACGGTCCTCGAAGAGGATGCGATTCGGTAGCCCCGTGAGCGCATCATAGCAGGCCATGCGCTCGACAGCCGCCTCGGCTTCCTTGCGCTCGGTGATGTCGATCCCGAAGGACAGCGTGCCCGTGATGCGGCCATCTTCGTCGCGCTGGATCGCGTTGTGCCACACCACCGACCGTCTGTCACCCGCAGTCGTGATGATGGGGCTCTCGAAGCATGCTACCGGCTCCGCCTCGCCCTGCATGAACTTGGAGAACAACTGCTGCCCCTCATATCGGCGCTCTGGAGGCAGGAACTGGCCGTACCAGTCCTCGCCGAGCAGGGCGTCTTTCTCGTCGCCCAGTATCCGCGCCCCCGCGCGGTTGATGAGCGCAATCCTGCCCTCGGTGTCGAGACCGACGACGATCGCCTCGGTGAAATCAAGGTACTCCTGGATCCGGCCCCGTTCGATCCTCAGGCGCTCGGCGGTCTGATTCATCGAACGGAAGATGGAGCGGATCCCTCCAATGCCCAGCAGCATGAACGCGGACACGAAGAGCGCGGTCACGCCCTCGTGCAGCAGCGACACGGAGGGCCACATCAGTACGACATAGAGGCGTCGCCAGACCTGGAGCATCAACCCGCAGGTCAGAAGAATCCATGCGACATGCCTCCCGCTCAGCCGGATCGACAGGAGAGCGAAGCCCGCCGCCGCGAGTTGCATGAGCACGCCTATCGCGAAGATCGCCACTGCGAGGCCGTCAGCGCTCACACTTGCCGCACCACCCCTACGGTCCCGACCACGTACAGGCCGCATGCGTCCCGCGAAGACCTGCCGCAGAATCCGACGTTACTACCCCCCAGTTACCGCAGCGCTCGCAAGCAGACGTCGTGGAGCTGTCGCCACTACTGTACTTTTCCACTTCTTCGGAAAGCCAAGCGTCCTGCGGGAGGCGTGATGCCGAAGGACAACAGATGGCCCATGCGGAACGGTCCCGAGAGGGTACGAACCCCACGGAGGGACTGATGCGCACCATCGACACAGAGCGTGTCCCCATCTTCGTGTGGGGCGAGGCAATCGACGAGGCGACGCTGGCGCAGACGCGCAACCTCGCGAACCTGCCATTCGCGTTTCACCACGTCGCGCTCTTGCCGGACGCGCACGTCGGCTATGGAATGCCGATTGGCGGTGTCTTGGCGGCGCGGGGCCAGGTGATTCCCCACGCCGTCGGACTGGACATCGGCTGCGGCGTGTGCGCCTGGAAGACCAACATCCCTGCCAAGGACCTGCTTCCCGTCCGCGACGCCATTCTCCGCGAGGTCCAGCGCGCGGTCCCCCAGGGCTTCAACTGGCACCGGTCGAGCCAGGCGGGGCGCACCGGGCTGTTCGGTGACGTTCCAGACGTGCCCGCGCTGCAGGCGGAGTCCGCCAAGGCGGAGCGGCAGCTCGGGTCGCTCGGCGGGGGCAACCACTTCATCGAGCTGCAGGCCGACCCGGACGGCACAGCGTGGGTGATGGTGCACACGGGTTCCCGCAACGTCGGCAAACAGGTGGCCGAGCACTTCGACCGCGTCGCACGCGAGGTGAACCGTCGCGAGGGCTCTCCGGTGCCGCTTGAGTGGGGTCTCGCACACCTTGCCTGCGATAGCGACGAGGGTGCCGAGTACCTGGCGGCGATGGACTGGTGCCTACGCTTTGCGCGCGAGAGCCGTCGGCTCATCGCCGAAGCCGTGCAGACCGCGCTGGGCAGGCGCTTCGCCGGAGTGCCGCGGCAGCCCGCCGTCGACGTCCACCACAACTACGCGTCGATCGAACGCCACTTCGGCGAGGAGGTCGTCATGCATCGCAAGGGAGCGGTTCGTGCGCACGGTATCGTCCTCGTGCCGGGGTCGATGGGGACCGTCTCGTATGTCGGCGAGGGTCTCGCGAATCCCGACTCCTTCGAGTCCTGCAGCCACGGCGCAGGCCGCGCCATGGGTCGGAAAGCCGCGATGCGAGCTCTTCCCCGTGATGCTGTGCTGGCCGAACTCGAGGAGCGCGACATCCGGCTCTTCAAGCGAGACTACCGCGATATCGCCGAGGAGGCACCCGAAGCCTACAAGGACATCGACGACGTCATGCGCTGGCAGAGCGACCTTGTGGAGGCGCGCATCCCTCTTCGGCCGCTCGGAGTGGTGAAGGGGTGATGTGGATGCCGGCACTCCGGGTCGAGCTCGCGCATCCGTGGCGGATCTCCCGCGAAGAAGCTGCGTACATCCAGCGGGACCTCGCGCGCTTCGTCGAGCTGCGCCCCCTGCCTGCCGAAGGCTCCGCGAGCCCGCGTCTGGCGGCCGGCGTCGACGTCGCCTACGCCAAGGACGGCCCGTGCGCGTGGGCCGTCGCAGTCGTAATGGACCGGCGGTTCAAGACCCTATCGTGGAGTCTAGCCGAGGGCGAGCCAGACAGCCCGTACACCCCTGGCTACCTGGCGTTTCGCGAGGGACGCCTCACCGTCGAGGCCCTGCTCGGTCTGGATATCGAGCCGGACATCGTGTTCCTCGACAGCCACGGCGTGGTCCACGAGCGCGGCCTGGGGCTCGCGTCGCACGTCGGAGTCCTGCTCGGATTGCCCACTATCGGCGTACCCAAGACACCGTTCCACTCGATCGACCACCTGCCTGGTCCCCATCGTGGCGACCACTATGTCCTCACGAAGGAATGGGGTGCACAGGGCGCCTCAGTCAGGCTCAAGGCGGGGGTGAAGCCTGTCTACGTATCGCCCGGACACCTCGTCGACCTTCAGAGCGCACGCGCGTTGTCGCTCGCGTGGTCCAGCGGCTCTCACCGCGTTCCCGAGCCGCTGGCAGCGGCGCACACGATGTCGGTACGGGCGCGGAATGCGGCAACGGACCGCGCCTGCTTCGCCCGCTTCTGCAACGACGCCGAACGGCATTCGTCAGCGAACGCTGCTCAGCCCACCACGCTGCCCGAACTGCGAAAGGAAGGCTGAGTGAATCGTGGGAGGGCTACAGGGAATCGGCAAGATGCTCATCGGTATCGGAATCGCGCTGGCGGTCCTTGGCGGACTGCTGTGGGCGGCCGGTGGGCTGGGGCTCGGGTCGCTGCCGGGCGACCTTCGCTTCGGCAACGAAAAGTGGAGCTGCTACCTGCCCATCGCGACGGCGCTCCTGCTTTCGCTGCTGCTCACCCTGGTGCTCAATCTCGTGTGGCGGTGGTTCGGCAATTAGCAGGGAGGGGATACGAACCCTGGTCTACGCTGCCGAGGAGCCTCCGCTGTGTCCGGCGCGTCCGCGACCGCCGCGGCGTTTCCGATGCGAGCTAGGCTTGGCCGAGGAATTCGCGACCGGCCTGGCCGAACGTCCGGGGTTGGGTACCGTGCGGCTCTTGTACGAGAAGCCCTCGAGGTCCTCGCAGGCCAACACGGTGTTGAGGTGCTTCTCGATCGTGGTGAGCTTCTCTATCTCCTCGGGGGAGAGGAAGCTGATCGCGTTGCCGTCGGCTCCGGCCCGGGCTGTCCGCCCGATGCGGTGAACGTAGTCCTCGGCTGTGTGAGGGATGTCGTAGTTGACCACGTGGGTGATGCGGTCGATGTCGATGCCGCGCGCCACGACATCGGTCGCCACAAGCACGTGCGAGCGACCCGTCTTGAATGCGTGCAATGCCTTCTCGCGCTGACCCTGCGAGCGGTCGCCGTGAATCGCTTCGCTGCGCACGCCTCGCTTGGACAGCTGGCGGCTCACGCGATCCGCGCGATGCTTGGTGCGGGTGAACACGAGCGTGCGAGAGCCGCGATGGCGGGCAAGCAGCTCGACGAGCAAGTCGGTCTTTTGGGTGTTGCAGACCGGGAAGACGGACTGCACGACACGATCCACCGGCTTGGCCGGAGGTGACGTCTCCACGCGAACGGGATTGGTGAGCACCGAGTCGACCACGCTGATGACTTCAGACGCCATCGTCGCGCTAAAGAGCAGGTTCTGCCTCTTCGCGGGAAGCAGCGCCAGGATGCGGCGCACGTCAGGCCAGAACCCCATGTCGAGCATGCGGTCGGCCTCGTCAAGAACGAGGGTCTCGACCTGCGACAGGTCGACAGCTCCTTGGGAATGAAGGTCCAGCAAGCGGCCGGGGCATGCGATCACGACGTCCACCCCTCGACGCAGCGCGTCCTTCTGTGGCTTCTGACCGACACCGCCAAAGATGACCACCGAGCGGTGACCTGTGCTCCGCGAAGCCTCACGGGTCACGTCGGCGATCTGCGTCGCCAGTTCGCGGGTCGGGGTGATCACGAGTGCGCGGATTCCGCGCCTGGTCGGGGTCCGCTGCAACATCGGCAGTACGAACGCAGCGGTCTTACCCGTGCCCGTCTGGGCAACGCCCACGACATCGCGACCCTCAAGCACGTGGGGAATCGCATCGCGCTGGATCGGCGTGGGGTCGGTGTAGCCCATCTTGTCTACGGCAGACAGAAGGCGCGGCTCAAGGCCAAGTGATTCAAACGACATTCAGTTGTCTCCTTCGAGCGTGCCAGCCCTATGTCGGGCGGCACCGCGTTGTAGACGCAGTTGCTCAAGAAGGTCGTCGCTCTCTTCGGCGACGCATGACAACCGGGTCTTTGGGAAAAGCCTCACGCAGTGTAGCACGTTTCTACACGGCGGGCATCGACCCCGAGCGTGAGTGGCTGCGCACCTTCGGGAGCAGCACCGCCACGAGCACCGCCATGCCGATGAATACCACCCCCGCGACGAGCAAGAGGATCGGGGCCGCGATCTGCCCCTCGAAGAAGCTCAGGACCGACTGGAGGGTGAACATCACGACACCAGCTGCACCGAAGCCGAGCAGCACTCCACGCCTGAGCGGTATACTCCCCGCGATCGCAGCGACTGACGCCGCAATGCCGAGCCATGCGGCCCATGCCTGAGGTTCTCCCTGATTCGTGTTCTGCAGCATCATCAGTCCGGAGATCGTCGTGAAGGATCCGAACGCCAGCGCCATGTTCGAAGGCGTGAGCCGTTCGGTCGCGCCGAGGGCCACCCACGTGAGCCCGACGGCGAGCACCACTACTCCCGGAATCCAGAAATCGAGCGTGTCCGGAGCTGCAAGCTCGAACGCCAGCTGGGTCGTCATGAACACGGCCCCCGAGAAGGCGAGCAGGGTGATGCCGCCCTTGCGCAACCACCATGTGATGCCCCCCGCGAGCGTACCCGCCACCCCGCCGCTGAGGGCGGTCCATGTGCCGACGTAGTCGATCTCGGCCGCCGTCGGCGTGCCAAGGACGTGCACCGCGATGGGATTGGCCGCCATGGCAGCCGTCACGGCCGTCGCTACGATTCCGGTGCCGAGGAGCATCTGGGCAAGTCGTCGGGCAGGCTGATCGTCTATGCGGTCGATGAACGTTCCGGCCGTGTACGCCGCCACCGTACCGATCGCGGGCACCGCGACGCGACCGAAGACACCGATCTCCTCCCAGAACCCCGCAACGAGCGCAACACCGCCCGCGGCAAGGAAGGCCGTGCCGACGTATCCGGCAATCTCCGAGACCATCGGGATCGCTTTCGCGCCTCTCGCGCGCGAGCGACGGAATCCCATGACCGCGACGAGCAGGATCACGATCCCAACGCCGATGAGGGCGACCGGGGCTCCAATCCCGCTGCCAAACACGTCGGTCACTGCTTCGGCGGCGAACACCACGACACCCGCAGCTCCACAGCCGAGAACCACCGTGCGCCGGATCTTGACTCCACCGACAGTGAGCCCGACGGCAGCCGCAAGTCCGAGCCACAACGCCCACGGCGCGGACCACATGCCACGCGCCATGTCGGCAGGCCCCCCGGACCCTCCGGTGAGCGCCATGAGCTCGATACCACCAAGGATCCCGAGGCACGCAAGCGCAAGCCCGGCATCTGCCGGATCGAGCATTCCCCTCAGGGCCAATGCGCCCCACACCACGCCCACGAACACGAGAACGGCACCGGCACCCCACTCGGGGCCATCGATAGGAATGAGCGGAAGGACCAGAAGCGACGCCACTCCGACACCGATTCCGAACGCAAGGTGCTGCATCCACGTTCGACGCTTCCACCACACGAGTCCGCCGACCACAGCCGCGCTTGCGAAGGCGGAGAACCAGCCCCACTCCGACGGCGACGACGCCCGATCGCAAAGCCTCCGAGGAGCCCGGCGACCGCCAGGCCGGACGCGATTCCCACGCGGCCCCACGTGCCGAGTGCGGTCCAGAACGCGGCCACCAGCGCCACGACGGCCGCGAGCGCAAGTGCACCCCCGACATAGCCGAGGACCTCCGCCACGACCGGAATCCCCCGCTGGGGCTTCCGCCCGGCGGGACCGCTCGCTGAACCTGCAAGCTCCTCCATGACCGGCCTCTCCCCTCGGCGAGCCTCGCCTTCAGATGCGCACGGCCCCCGGCCAAGGCTCGCACCTGGCGGCGGTCCAAAGCGTGTTCACATACGAGAGCGCGAAGTGGTTCTGGGCCAGGTGCAACCAGAACGCGCCGGAGTCGGTGAGATCGAGCGAGCCGTTTCGCCGCCGCGCGAGGCCCGCAGTCGTGATCGCGCGGAGCCATCGTCGCGCCTTCTCGGCGTCATCGCCTAGCGCGTCGTCGAGCGCCATCATCGGAATGCTCGTGTCGTAGAAGCGCCAGTAGAGCCACCACCAGCCACCCATCTCGCCTTCGAACGGCATGCGAAGCGCGATGGGCGACCGGTCCTTGGCAAGTGAGTTCTCCCACTCGGCGAGATCGAATGTGTTGAGAGTGAACCCGTCGGGCAGGTGGGAGCCCGAACCGGGACCGATGCCGATGTAGCCATCCCGCGTGACCGAGGAGTAGCGTGGTGCGCCACCGCGTTTGAACCCCCACACACTCACGCGTTCGAAGTCGTGCGTCTCGCACCACGCAGCGATTGCGCGGTATTGCTCCCGTCTCGTGGCGAGGTCGGGCATCTTGACACCCTGCAGGTGTAGGTACTCGCCCACGGCTGTGTACGGGAACGTGAAGAGCGGGTACGTGGTGATCTGGTCGGCGCCAAGTTCGGCGGCTCGCTCGAGGTCGGCGATGACGCCCGCGGTCTCCTGCCCCGGCAACGCGAACATGATGTCGGCGTTGACCGATGCGAAGCCGCCGGCAACCAGCAGCGAAAGTGCGTCCTCGACCACCTCGCGCGCGTAGCGTCTGCCGATGATGTCGAGTGCCTCGCGCCGGAACGACTGCACGCCGAGAGACACGAGCGACACACCGAGGTCACGCAGGTGTGCGACGATCTCCGGCGTCACGTCTGCGGGGCCGGTCTCGATGCAGATGTCGCCGGTCAGGTCGAAGCGCCCCCGCACCCGCTCGAGCACGCGGCCCACGCTCGCGAGCGCGAGTGTCGGCGTGCCTCCTCCCACGTACACGCTCGTGACCTCGGCTGGCCCGACGGCATCGGCCCACCGGTCGACCTCGGCAAGCGCAGCCCGCGTGTAGGGCTCAACGAGCGCCTCGTCGTAGGCGACCTTCGTGTACGGACAGTAGGGGCAGCAGTTGCGACAGAATGGAACGTGCAGGTAGAGCGAGGTGCGCTCGACGCGACCGGGAACCCAGTCGGGTTCGGGCGGCGCAAAGACCCACGATTGCGCGGACCCGACCATGTGTCGCCGCACCGCGCGGGTCATCGCCCTCGAGACGCCCTGTCCGGGTCCGCTCATACGTACCTCGCCAGTCCCCAGGCGGCGCTCGGGCGCAGCCGCTGCGCCTCGGAGATCTCCGTACATGCAGCGTAGCCGCAATCGGCGCAGACCGCATCCACGGCACGGCAGCACATCGACTCGCCGTCGACATCGGCGACGAGCGCGACCGGCAACCTCCTTGGCCAGTCGCCACGCTGCAGGGCACGCAGCCCGGCGCGCGAGTTGATGAGCGGCAGGCCTTCGCGCTTGAGTGCGAGCAGCTCGTCGATGACGGGAGCGCGCTCCTCGGCGGAAAGGAAGAGCTCGTCGATGCCGTAGTACGGCGTGTGGAAGTAGACCATGACGCCGATGACGGGCAGTCGCGTGTCGCGGACCCAACGCAGGAACGGCCCGACGCCCGGAGCCGTGAACCGGTCGATCACGTAGATGACGGCGGTCTTAGCGTGCGGCTTGTCGCGCACGGCACGCTCGACCTCGGCGAAGTGGTCGCCGCGGCGCATCTCGAACACGCCCGGAAGCCCGTCCATGCTCACCCAGACGAGGTCCGCCGAGGAGGCGAGCCCGAGGGTCCCGTTCGTGTAGACGTGCACGTGGAAGTAGCCGATGCGGCGCGCCTCGGCGATCGCGTCTTCGAGGGTGCGCTCGCCATCGCGCCACAACATCGGCTCGCCGCCGCTGAAGTACGCCTCGCGACAGCCCCGGTCGTACGCGGAGCGCAGGCGATCGACGAGTTCGTCCCACGTCATGTCCGGCCGGCCGGTGTTGGACACGTGACACTCGCGGCACGCGAGGTTGCAGCGGTCCGTGACGGCGAGGCCGCAGATCAGCGGCCCGGCTGTACGGGTCACGAGGAAGTGCCACCCGTATGGGACGTAGTATCGGAGCCGAGCGAGCACCGGCTGCTCCTCCCTACACCAGCTTCGAGCCGACGAGCCGCGCGACTTCGGCCTTGTCGCAGTTGCCGTCCGTCTCGGCGATGACGAGCCCGATCGCGCGACCCATGTCGCGCTTCTCGGAGATGCCGTTCTCGGCGACCACGCGATCGACGATCGCGGCGAGCTCATCACCGGCGACCTGCTTTGGGAGGTAGCCCGCGAGGATGTCGACCTGGGTCTGCAGAAGAGCCGTGCGGTCGGCGTCGGTGTCCGCCTTGATCGAGGCTTCGAGTGTCTCGCCGGTCTGCTTGATGAGCTTCTTCACCAGCGCGACGACATCCGCATCGGAGACCGTCTCGCCCGATTCCTTTTCCTTTATGTCGATCTCGTTCTTCACGAGGCGAAGGATCGACAGCCGCGGCTTGTCCTTCTCGCGCATCGCCTTCGTGATCTCGGAGATGATGAGGTCCCTGTCCATGACGCCCCCCGTTGCCGAAGTACCGTGCCTATGAGGGAACCGTACCACGCGGCCGGGCGGGCCTCTACGGGTTCGAACGCATCACGACAGTCGGCCAGCTCGAATGGGATGCCCGTCCACTGCCTCGCGCACGATCGGGCAAGTCATACAGTGGCAGCCGCCACGCCCCTTGCCAAGCTCGGAGCCCTCGACCTCGATGACCTCGATGCCGGCCGCTCTGAGCGCCCGGTTCGTGTGAGTGTTCTTCGAGTAGCCAATCACGACTCCTGGCTCGACCGCCACGACGTTGTTGGCGTCGTCCCACTGCTCGCGGGCCGACTGGAAGCTGTCCCCACCGGTCGGCACAACACGCAGCTTGCCCACGCCGAGCGCGTCGGCGATTGCCGGGAGCAAGCCTTCCTCCTCGGCGACATCGAACATGCTGCCACGTGCACCCGGGCGGATGCTGTAGACGCGCATCTGATCCACAACCTGGGGAAACAGCGTGACCGTGTCGCGGTCGACGAAGTTGAACACCGTGTCGAGGTGCATGTAGGCGCGCTCTTGAACCATCCTGCACACGATGATGCGCTCCGCAGCTCCGGCCGAAAACAGCGACCGCGCGAGATGCTCCACCATGCGACCGGTCGAGCGTTCTCCCAGTCCCACGAGCACCGTGCTGTTGCCGATCGGCATGACGTCGCCGCCTTCGAGCGACACTCCTTGGCTGAAATCCTCGACGGCGAAGCGCGTCGCGTCTCCCTCCGGCGGATACCAGAACTCGAACTCCGCGGCGACGAAGGCCGGATGGTACCGGTAGATGACCGAGAGATTCACGACTTCGAGGCGGCGTGCCGAGCGAAACAGCGGTGGCAGCACCACTCCGCCGTAGAGCCAGGCACTCGAATCGCGCGTGAAGACGGAGTTGGGCAGCGGAGGCAGGACGAACTCGTCGGGGTCGGCGAGCACGGCCCCCAGGGAATGCCGGGACAGCGAATCGAGATCGATACCGTCGAGCTCGCGGACGAGCGCGCCACCGATGAGCAGCTCGGAGAGACGCGAGGACGGTAGCTGCGCCAGGTAGGCGCGCAGCTCTTCGACCAACGACAGCCCCACCGTGAACGATGAGACCGCACTGCCGATGACCTCGTTGCGAGCCTCTTGCGAGGCCTCCAGCGTCTCGGCCAGAAGCTGCTCGACGTAGAGGACCTCTACGCCTCGCTCGCGGAGCGCGTCGGTGAACGCATCGTGCTCCGCCTGCGCGCGCTCGACCCACACGAGGTCGTCGAAGAGCAGGTCCTCGCGGTTCGCCGGAGTCAGGCGCTCGAGCGCGATGCCCGGCCGATGAACGAGCACGGTCCTGAGTCTGCCGGTTTCCGAGTAGACGCCGGGGCGCTGCACGTTGAGCCCGCTCCTTCTCGCGTCGCGGTCCCCACCAGGATGCCACGGACCGGGAGTCCGCGCGAGGTCACGTGCCAAACGGCTCGACATGCAGACGCAGCGACTGCCCCAAACGCTGTCGGCCCGCCACGAGTGGCGGGCCGACAGGTGACGGCGAATCTTGGAACGGAGGCTCTAGCGCAAGTACATGTCCTTGCACATGCCCGTTACTCCGTCATTAAGCGTGATCTTCACCTTGAGAGTCCCCGCTTGCCCCTTGATGGTCTTGGCGTTGAAGTGGTACGACGGCACGCCATTCTCGTACGAAACGAACGCCTGACCGTACGCCACCTGCGTGGTCGTGGTACCGGTTGTGTTGATGAGCTTGACGTCTACCATCGCGATCGCGGCGTCCGTCGGCCGACCATTGGCGTCGAGAACGGTGAACTTGACCGGCATCATCCTGCCAGCATTCCATGTGTGGTCGAGCGAGCCGGGAGGCAGGATCACACCGGGAGCAAAGGCGACCGTCAGCGATACCGTCACGACTGCCGCATGACCCGCCTGATCGGTGGCGCAGACAACGAACTCGTTGGTGCCCGGGGTCGTGAGCGCCAGGGTCTGCCCGTTGGAGACAGCGTTCCCGTTGAACTTGGCGGTAGGCATGCCCGGCAACACCCCGGAACAGCTGTCGGCTGCCGAGAATCCGGCTACGATGTTGGCGCCGTAGAGATACGTCTTGGCAGTGGGACTTGCCACGTTCACGAGCGGTGCATTGAGGTCGACCTTGACGCCGAAGGTCTTGGTCGCTTCGGTGTTGCCAGCGCGATCGATCGAGTAGAACTGAAGCGTGTGCTCGCCCTCGGTCGATACGGGAACGACCGTGCCCTTGCTCCACGTTGTCCCCCCGTCGAGGCTGTGCCAGGTCTCGTCAACGCCGGAGGCGACCCCTCCGCTTACGGGGTCCTCGGCCGTCAGCTCGACCGTTACGCCGCTCTTCCACCAGCCGTTGGTGCCCGGTGTGCCGCTCACGACCCGCGCGCTTGTC
>JAUXNU010000106.1 GCA_030682655.1 Actinomycetota bacterium
ACCTTCGACATGCCGGCCGAGAACCACATCGCGGTGGCCGAACTCGTCATGGAGCGGGCGAAGCGCCTCGTCGAGAGCGGCTACGACGTCGTGATTCTGCTCGACTCGATCACACGTCTCGCACGCGCGTACAACCTGGCGACGCCAGCATCCGGACGCATTCTGTCCGGCGGTGTCGACTCCACCGCCCTCTACCCGCCGAAGAAGTTCTTCGGCGCTGCGCGCAACATCGAGAACGGCGGGTCGCTCACGATTCTCGCCACGGCGCTCGTGGAGACCGGCTCGAAGATGGACGAGGTCATCTTCGAGGAGTTCAAGGGTACCGGTAACATGGAGCTCAGGCTCGACCGCCGCATGGCCGACCGCCGCATATTCCCGGCGATCGACGTCGTTGTGAGCGGCACGCGCAAAGAGGAGCTCCTGCTCGATCCGCAGGAAGCGCCGTTCGTGTGGGGTCTTCGACGCATCCTGCACGGCGTGGATTCGCCCGAGCGCGCGATCGACATGCTGATCAAGGGACTCAAGCAGACCGACTCGAACCTTCTGTTCCTCTCGAAGATGGCGCGCAAGGCCAACGAGAAGAGCAACGGCATCGACCTCTAAGCGCGGTGTCGGATTCCGGTGGACACAGTGGGCGTACCGCAGCGTCGAAAGCGCTTTCTCAGACTCTGTCCGCGTACTCGAGGATGTACCCCGCGAACCGCTCGAAGTCCTCGCGTCGCGTCGAGTACTCGTAGAGTAGCGACGTGTCCAGCATCCTGTACTCGTGCTCGAGGACGTTCCGGAAGCCGGCCATGCCTGCGATCTTCTCAGCGAATTCGGTCGGAAGCACGCCGTGTCTGCCGAGGTCGATGATCATGGCGCGGTATGTCTCCGGCACCCGCCAACCTTGTTCAGCCAGCACGTAGGAGGCCACATCGAGGAGGTCTTGTATCGCCATGTACAAAACGCGTTCGAGCGCGCGGCGATCCCGGAGCCCAGCCGGGTCGAGCAGCACCTCTGGCTCAGCAGGCCTGAATGCCTCCACCTCTCCGAGCGACTCTGTCATACGAGCCAACTTCGTGATGATCCGTTCTCTATCCAGCAAGGAAGCCACCCCGCTTGAGTCGGGCCCGAAGTGCCCGCTCGAACTCGTCGAGCACGGGGGCGAAGTCCAGATACAGTCGAAGCACGCGCAGC
>JAUXNU010000107.1 GCA_030682655.1 Actinomycetota bacterium
CCGAGGGATGCGCGCCGACCGCGCTCTCGCCGACGCGACGCTTCCGAGAACCGATCCGTCCCATGCGTCAGTCCATGCGCCGAGGGAGAGTCCGGAGATTGAAGCTCGCAGGTCTCCCACCATATCCATGGTCTTCGCGAAGGGAGACGCGTCTGTCGAACGTGTTTGCGCATAACCTGCGGCGTATGCTCTTCCAGGTCAGTCTACCTGCTGGCCGTCAGGTTGATGCGCTTGTTGGGCAGGCGCCTGTTGCCACGAGCCACGCTCGATCAAGTGTCTGTGCGAGTCGAGCGGAGAGTCAATTCCTAGCCGTTCATAGAACCCGTCCAAGAAACCGAGCGACGCGCCAACTGCCCATGTTGCGCATGCCGCATTGAGACACTTCAGCGGGAAGTAGCCTCCGGCGAGGTTCTCCCGGATGAAGGATGGTAGAACGAAGCCTTTGCCGCGCAAAGCCTTAGCGAAGTCCTTGCGCTCCGATTCACTCCCCCAAGTCGACTTGTAGTGCACCAACTCATTGCGCAGATTCACAAGGAGCGCAGCATCTTGCCAAGGCTGCTCACCCCGGTTGAGGGGTTCTCTACCGAGCAGATGGAGGATGGTCTCAAAACGTGACAAGGCTGGTTGCTTGTCGATCATCCCGGCCAAGGGTGACAGGAAGTCCAATGAAGTCTGGTCGATACCGCCAGCCCCGTGATGATGCCCAGGACCGTGATGAACGACGTCCCAAGCCTCGGCTTCCATTGCGGCGGTCGACTGCATGATTGCTCCGAGCACCAGGCTTCGGTGAAGCACAATCTTGGGCGTGTCGTCGAACTCGATATCGTCCGCCTCGATGTCTTGGGCGAGACCGGCCTGAGCCGCCGCACCAGCCAGGAACTGCCACGTGAACAGGAATCTCGCATCCAGCGGCAACGTCACCTCGTCCGCGGAGTGGGAATGGGTGCTGTCGTCGATTTCGAGCACGTGACTGGTCGGGGTCTCGGCTTCCTCCGGCATGTCCCCTCCGTTCTGCCCAACGTGTTTCGGCGTCAGCTGCAGCCGCGAAGCGGCTGTCTGCTGGACGCCGTGGTTCGGCAGCCCCCAAACGACGGTCGAGACACGATGACGCAGCTCTTCGTACTAGCGGCGCCCTCTTCGCCCAAGACGCACCTCCTCAATCCAGGTGAGGAGCTGTGGGCCATCTACGAGCAGCAGCCGGTTCCGCATGGTGTCAGCGAACTTCCGTGCAGCGGGCTGGAACGCTGAAGTTGTCACGAATACGCCCTTGTTCGCTTTCTCGGCGTCGACGACACCGCTCAAGGCGGCGACCGCCTCCAAGCCGACCTTCCTGGTCAGCATGTAGTCCTTGACCTGGACGAGGGTCAAGAGACTCCCTACCGGCGACTGGAGCATCAGTCGTATGTCGACCCCGCCGTCCGCTCTTCCCGGACCGAGCTGCGCTTCGCAGCCGCGGTCCTTGAACAGCTGCGCAATGGCCTCTTCACTTCTCCTCCAATGAGGGGCGGGCCCATCCCCCTTCAAGTAAGAGTAGAGCTCCTCATACCTATCCGCGGACTGCAGCTCCTCAACCACATCCCCAACGACTGGCTCCAGCTCATGGCACGCGTCGTTGAAGACGTCGTTCTCATACTCAATGCGCGCCCAGAGTTCCCTCTGCATCGTCTGCCAGTCCAGTACCTTCTCCAACCTCAGAAGATCGCCGTAGCGCTGGTCAATCCCGGCTTCGACCTCGTCGAGACCAAGGCCGAGACCCAGAGAGCGTCCCTCCAGGTGATTCAGTCGCTCGAAGTAGTCGTGCGCACGCGTGCCGACTGCCTCCAGATTGCGCCACTCGAGGAGTATGTCCTGCAGGATCCCGATCTCACGCTCCCGCGATTCGTACTCATGCGAGAACTGCCGGATGTACTTCGGCATTCGAGGGCCCTTCCAGGGCTTGGTCCTGTCTCCCACTGGTGCCCCCCAGTCCTAGTCGCCCAAGGCCGCCGCACGCACGACTCATCGAGTCGTCACTTGGCCTGCCGAACGTGTTACGGCATGAGCCGCGCCCTACGACTGCCATGGTAGCCGATGGTGCGCGAAGACGGCTCGATGCCGGGGTTAGTCACTCGTCATCGCTTGGGACGGAACTCCACGCTCTCGAAGCCGTTGAAGTGCGAGTCCTGCGTCCAGAGCACGGCATCCTCCGCGCGAGCGGTCGCAAGGATCATCGAATCAGCCATCGCAAGACCGGTCTCGAGGGAGGTTCGAGCTGCGTCCAAGGCCAGCGAGGGCGTCAGGTCGACGACTCTGCCCTGCATCATGACAGCGACTGCATCAAGCGCCGTGGTCTCGTCCGCGATCTGATGAGTTCGCTTGAACACCTCGAAGAGTGTGAGCGCGGGGACGACCAGGTCGTCCGGCTCCTCGATCGCTTTCGCGAATTCCGAGGCGTTGGGACCGTCGCCGAAGTACTCCAGCCATGCCGAAGAGTCGACAACGTTCACACGCGGTCCTCGCGATCACGCTCGAAGCTCGTGTCGCGGCCGCGAAGCATCCCGCGTAGCGCGCGAGCCGGCCTTACTGGGATGAACTCGATCCGTTCGCCGTAGGCGATGGCCTGCACCTTCTGGCCTGGCACCAGATTGAGCTGCTCGCGGATCGCTTTCGGGATCACGACCTGGAACTTGGGAGAAATGGTGACTGCGTCCATCGTGCACCTCCTGCTTGTACTACGCATATTGTATCGATAGCAGATACGTATGACAAGCGCACGAACCATAGCTCATGGCAGCGGCGGAGAGACGATGTGACTAACGTGTTTGCGCGTAACCAGCAGCGCGGCCACGCGACCCTCACTGCCGAGGATACCGTTGCACGCTCGCGCTGTCTGTGTTGACGCGCGGGTTAGGCATGCCTCCCCGCTACACCGCAGCAGCAAGCCAAGCATCAATCTGGCTGAGCAGCCCCTGAGTGAGTCCGTTCAGTTCAGCCGGGTAGTACAGGTAGTCCGCATCTCCCGATAGGGCTCCATGGGCAATCCAAGCTTCGCCACGCTCGAGGTACGCTGCCTCGCTCATTCCCCGGTATTTCTCGTACGGATAGCGCAGTTTGACAAAGTTCTCCCCGAGGTACTTGAGCACAGTGGGGACTGCATCGTAGTTGCCGGTCGGACGTGCCCTACGGGCCGATGCCTCGACCCGAGCGCGAATGGGTCCGGGAATCTCCCCATACAGCTCGTCATACTTGTGACTGTTGCTGGGTTCGCCGACGTATACCCGAAACAACGCTTTCAAGAGAATCTCAAGTGCGAGCAGTTCGAGTAGGTACCCGGAGTCGGATTGACGGTGCGCCCGAGAACCAAGATCCTCGCTGTCTGCCAGCCGAATAGATGCCTCATGTCGCATCAGTTCTATCTCAAACCGGCTTGGAGCGGGATGGCTGGTTGGTTGATGCGGCAGCGCATCCGAGTCCTCTATTCCTGCGGTACACAGTCTCACGTTGGACATCGCCTTAAACGAGAACGATCTCTCCGACTCGCGAAGGGTGCAGTACGCGCGCAGACACGGGCTTAGATGCATTTGGAAAGCGATTGGCACGACGACTCTGTGCGAAGCGGATCCATCTTGCGCCAAGTAGTCGAACTCGAGCGACGAACCGCTGTACAGCGCTTCTCGTGCAGCAAGCATTGAATTCGATTGCTGCCCCAGAAGCAGGATCACTGGAGCGCTGTCATGCTCCTTCTCGCTGGAAAGAAGCGTGCGCAGTCGTTCCAACAGCGCCTCTCGGTCGTACTCCTCATCCACAATCAAGAGGCGGCACTCATGATCCTCGCACAGACGTCGCTTCTTGAGATCTCGATCGTATTGGTCTCGAAATCTCATCTCCCCGCCGAAGTGATCAACAGGCATGAAGTGTTGAAGCCCCTGGAATTCGATGGCCAGGTTGCTGTCCGGAAACCAGACGTCCAAGTGCTGTCGCTCCAACCATTCGGGTCTTCCATGGTGCTCAACACGATGCGTCTGGCCGAATTCTCTCGCTACAGTGTCGAAGAGGAAGCGCTCACGTGCGGCCTGGGCGTCCGTCTCCGCATGTCTGAGCAGCGCCCGGGCTGTTTGCATGGATTCCTTGAGGATGCTGCGCCATTGCCTTTTGACCTCGCGCACGGCATCCAACGTTAGCGGTGTGCCGTTGAGCGTCTCGCTTCCGAGCGGAAAGTCCTTGGGCCAGGACAGCGACTGACAGTCGTGCATGCGCGAGCAGTGCGCTATCAAGTCCTCACCATGCTCAGCCTCAAACGCCTCAAGACGTTGGGTGACAAGTTCACCTATCAAGTCGCCATGCTCTTGCTCGTAGATGCTGTAGGATTGCCAATCCAGCACATCAACCATCGTCGCGAAATCGAGTCGCATCATGCCCCCCTCCATGCCTGCGGCGCCCACTCGGACGAGGCATCGGCTATGCCTAACGTGTTGCGGCATGAGCCGTGCCCTACGACTGACATGGTAGCCGATGAAGTGCGAAGTCGGCTCGATGCCGGGGTTAGACACACCCCTCAGCGCACGTCATCGCCACTCAACTCACGCCGCTCGTGAAGAACCATCGTTATCGTGACGGAGTCGGAGTCGACGCGGTACACCAGGCGATATGGGCCGATGATGAGCTCGCGGACGTCGGCGCGTGCCGCCTCCGGGACGACCCTGCCCCGGTCGGGCAGCTCACTGAGGCTCTCGCCTGCGTCGAGGAGGCGCTCCAGCCACGCAAGGGCCGCCTCCGGCCGGTCCTGCGCGATGAATGCTATGGCCTCGTCGAGCTGCGCATGGGCTTGCTCGGTCCAGGCAACCCTCACAGCGAGTACTTCTCGCGCATCCGGCGGGCGACTTCATCGTGGGGAATCACTTGTCCCGCGGCGATTTGAGCCTCCGACATGGCGAGATCGCGCAGCAACTCGATCTCGTCGATCAGGCCCTCGTAGACTTCTGGGTCCAACAACACAGCTGCGCTGCGGCCGTGTTGGGTGAGGATCACCGGGCGCTTGGTCGAGTGCATCTGCTCGATGACCGCGGACGCGTTCGCGCGGAACTCCGTTACGGGGCGGACATCGGTCGAGGGGCGAAGCGGCGACATGGGAACCTCCGATACAGGACGCCATTAAGTACATGATAGCGTACTGTGCCTCAGCATGCGATACGTAGCGGGGTTGTGTCTAACGTCCGGCAGTTGAGCGGCGAACGAAGTGAGTCCGCTCGAACTGCTTGTTCGAATCCACACCGTCCTAGCGCCGGCGGCTCCAGTAGAACGGCCGACGACGGTCGTGCGCCACGGCGAGTACGCGGATCACGTCGCCGACGACCGAGTACATCACCGAGTACGGGAATCGCTCCACTCGCATCCTGCGGACCCGTCCACGTATCACTGCGGCTGACTCGGGATGCGTCCGCGCATGCGCGGACGCGTGCTCGACGGCTTGGATGAATCCCTCGCCCAAGGAGACACGCTCCATGGCGTAGAAGGCAACGGCCTCGTCGAACTCAGCCTGGGCTCCTTCGTGGAAGCTGATGCCGAGACTCAACGTAGGCGAGCCCGTGCCGATGCGAACACCTCGTCAGCGGGGATGGAACGCGCAGTGCCGTTGTCGAGTTCCGCGTCGCGACGCATTGCCTCTTCGACCCAGAGTCGCTCGATCTCCGACTCGCTGAGTTCGTCGAGGCTCACAATGAGCTCAGACGCGAGCTGCGCTCGCTCGTCAGGATCCAGGCGGAGGGCCTCAGCTTTGAGTTCGTCGATAGTCACGGCAGTTCACCTCGTCTTCATCCAGTCACGACCCATCATATGCCCGAACCGGACAGCCTGACCACGGCTGCAGGGTGTTGGTTCGAACGTAGTGCGCGTAACCTGCAGACCGAGGCCGGTGAGACCTCGTAAGAAGCGTAGCTTCATCGCCGAGGTTTGTCAGGTTGACGCGCTGGTTCGGCGAGCGGGAAGGACGGCGGTAGCCGTCCAGGGCGATGCAGAGGCGGACGACCTTGCCCGCAGGTCGGCTCACTCGCCGAGAACCGGCCCGACCGGCCCGCTCCCGCTTGCGCACACCTCACCGCCGTGTCTCGCGGGTCCCGATCGCCAAGGAGCCTTCGTCCACCACGCGTGCGCGGAGACCGACTTGCCGCCCTCCCGACTGCCCATGTGTGGGACCGTGCGCCGAGACAGAGTTCGGAGATTGAGCCTCACAGGTCAGGCGAAGCCGCGCGCGCACGAGAGGTGTGGATCCGGATGCGGCGAGAGCGGTGCAGAGGCGGACGACCTTGCCCGCAGGTGGATGCGCCCGCGTGCGCGAAGCCGTCCCGCTCACCGACGCTCGCGCTCTCCCCGCCGACGCAGCCGACGGGCTGCTATCGCCGAGGACTCCCGCCGACCGCGCCCGCGCCGAGGGGATGCTTCAAGGCGCGACCGGCTCCATACGTCAGACCTTGCGCCGAAGGGGAATCCGGAGACCTGGGCTCACAGGTCACCCCCCATAGTCATGGTCTTCACGGAGAGTAGCCCGTCAGCCGAACGT
>JAUXNU010000108.1 GCA_030682655.1 Actinomycetota bacterium
CCGAGGGATGCGCGCCGACCGCGCTCTCGCCGACGCGACGCTTCCGAGAACCGATCCGTCCCATGCGTCAGTCCATGCGCCGAGGGAGAGTCCGGAGATTGAAGCTCGCAGGTCTCCCACCATATCCATGGTCTTCGCGAAAGGAGACGCGTCTGCCGAACGCATTGGGCATGACCAGCAAACCGGCCACGCCTACATTCCATGCCGAGAATACCTCATGCGGCCGGTTTGTCTGTGTCGATGCCCTTGTTGGACATCAGCCGTCAGCTGCGCAGGAATGCCGGATCACCTGCGACCCAGACTCCGAACAGCGGGATACGCGACTCGAAGCCAAAGCGCTGCATGACGCTCTCGCGCGCCTCGACGCCAAACAGAGACGCGAACGCCGCGTAGTCCTGCCAGCCGGTCCGCTTCTGACTGAACGAGTGCACGAGCATCACGGCGGCAGCGGCGCGGTACTGCTCACCGGTGACGACCGCCGAGGCGGCACGGTGGAACAGTTGATAGCGTAGATCATCGGGCGGCGACGCTATGAGACCGAGCGTGCGAAGCAGGAAGTCCAACCGTTCCCGCTTCCCCGGAGAGGCCTCCGCGAGCCAATCGCCGAGCACAGGACCGAACGACTCATCCACCTTGCCTTCGACCATCATGGCAACGGGGCCGGCAAGCGAACGCGCGAGGACGAAGATATCGTTTTGTGAGGGACGGCCGCCGGTGGGCGGAAGAGGAACCTTGAACTCAGGAATCACTAGGACCGGAGCGAGTCCGGCGAGCAGCGGGTCGCAACTCGAGCCGACGGCGCTGGCGACCTCAGGCGGAAAGCCGTCTGCAGCTTCCCACGAGTACGCGAGTGTCCGGGCGGAATACCCAGTGCGCCAGTGCTTCACCGGGTCAGCGAGCAGGGCGCGCCAATCCTCCGGCCCGTTCGTGAACGCCAGCACCCGCATTGCGCTCCCCCCTGTATGTCCAACGCTATTGGGCGTGACCCGCGCCCGATGGACTCCATGGTAGCCGATGACTGGCGAAGTCGGGTCGACGCCCTGGTTCGGCGAGCGGGAAGGACGGCGTGAGCCGTCCGAAACGACGCAGCGGAACATGACCTTGCCCGCATGTCGGCCCGCTTCCGTGCCCGAAGACCGGCC
>JAUXNU010000109.1 GCA_030682655.1 Actinomycetota bacterium
CAGGTTCAGACGGAGACGGGCACCATGCTCGTGTCCACGCCTGAATCGACGGCATTCGACCTCGTGCGCTTCTCGGCGGCCTGCGGTGGTTTGAGCAACGTCGCCACGGTGCTGCTCGAGCTCGCTGAGCGCCTCGAACCCGAAGCTCTCGGCGCGGTTGCGCAACTGCGCAAGACCCCCGAGATCCAGCGCCTCGGCTACCTGTTGGATCGAACAGGGCAGCCCCGGCTCGCCGACCCGTTGCTCCGTGTCCTTGGCTCCAGGCGGTATCGGCCCGTTGCACTCGCTCCCGATGCGCCTCGGGCCGGCGCCGTTGCCGTCGGTCCCTGGCGCGTGATCCCGAACCTGGATGTGGAGATCGATCTGTGATTTCCCGAGCCCAAATCACAGCGTGGCGAGCTGCTGCGCCATGGCCCCAAGACGAGCAAGTCGAGCAGGACCTGATCCTGTCGAGAGCGCTGACTGCGATCTTCGCGCGCCCGTCATTGCGCCAGGCGCTCGCCTTCCGCGGCGGGACCGCCCTGCACAAGCTCCACTTCGATCCTCCGGGGCGCTACTCCGAGGATCTTGATCTCGTGCAGGTCGAGGCGGGTCCGATCGGCCCTGTGCTGGCGGAACTCCGCGAGGCGCTCGACCCTTGGTTGGGCGAGCCGGCCTGGAAACAGGGTCCCGCAAGCGCCAAACTGCTCTACCGCTTCGAGACGACCACGCTGCCGGTGCAGTTGATGCGGGTCAAGGTCGAGATCAACACTCGGGAGCACTTCAGCGTCGACGGGCTTCAGCATGTGCCGTTCGCTGTAGCCAACCCGTGGCACTCCGCCCAGGAGCTGATCACGACGTTCACGTTGGAGGAGCTGCTGGCGACGAAGATGAGGGCACTCTTCCAGCGACGGAAGGGACGCGACCTCTACGACCTATGGCTCGGGCTCACCACGCTCGACCCCGATGAGGCGCACATCATCGACTGTCTCGGCGAGTACCTGGCGCGAATGGAGACTTCGATCTCGCGCGCGGAGTTCGAGGCGAACATGGTCGGCAAGCTCGCGTCTTCTGACTTCCGCGCCGACGTGATCCCGCTGCTTCGCGACCCCGAGGGATATGACGTCGACGTCGCGGCGTTGCTCGTGCACGACCGTCTCATTGCCCGTCTCCCCGGCGAGCCGTGGAAAGCGCTCAGTCGCGAGCCGTCATGATCGCGGCGGCGAGACTCTTCCTGTGAACGATCGGACTCAGCCGGAAGAACTCGAGGCGCTCCGACAGCAGAACCTCGTGCTCGCCGAGGAGAACGCGCGGCTCAAGGAGATGTTGGGGCTCGAGGCGCAGGGTGCCGCGACCCCAAAGCAACGGGATACTGCTCGGATCTCGGGAATCACGGTCTCGTCGTCGTCTGCCTCCAAGATCGAGCTGTTCGAGTCGCTCTTTCGTGGGCGCGCCGACGTGTTCGCCAGGCGGTGGCAGAGCCGATCAGGCGGCAGCGGGTACGCGCCCGCCTGCGCCAATGAATGGCGTTCGGGACTGTGCGACAAGCGACGTGTGAAGTGTGCTGACTGTGCCAATCGAGAGCTGCTGCCGCTCAGCGCTTCGACCATCCAAGACCATCTCACCGGGCGCAGCACGGTCGGCATCTACCCGATGCTGGATGACGAAACCTGTCACTTTCTCGCCATCGACTTCGACGACGAGACTTGGCGCGATATCGCATTGCCGCTCCAGCGCGAGCCCCGATTGGCTGGTCGCTCCGTCTTCGTTGACGAGCGTCTCTGCCAGTACTCCGACCAGTGGGCGTACTTGAGTTCCATAGAGCGGCTAGACCGTTCGGTTGTCGACGCAGCGCTGCCGGCGCTTGCGCGAATGTGGGAGAAGCGTCTACGGGGCTACCGGTCGATGGGGTACCGCGTGGAGGCGAACGCGTCGCCGAACTCTGTGAAGCTCCTCTAGCTGTATGCAGCGGTAACAAACGCGTCTCCTAAGTCCGACCATCACTACGATAATGGAACCGGTCCCCCAGGGGGCTGGTTCCTGCGTCTTCGACCGGGATGCTGCCTCCCAAGGTTGGCCTCTCCGCTGAGAACAGGGCGACGTTGGGCTGCGCCACGACACGAGTGCCGGCGGTATCGATATACTGTTGGCCACGCGGCGGGCGCTTGGCCAGGAGGCAGGTATGACGAACACCGACGACATGATCAGGGCAATTCGCCAGAACGCTGGCAACATTCGCAATGAGTTCGGCGTTGCGCGCCTCGGGGTGTTCGGCTCGCGCGTTCGCGGCGATGCTACAGCCGACAGCGATCTCGACGTGCTCGTGGAATTCGAGCGCCCGACCTTCCGGAACTACATGGGTCTGAAGCACTTTCTCGAGCAATTGCTTGGCGTGACGGTCGATCTCGTGAGCGCGCCTGCTCTGAAGCCTCTGCTGAAGGAGCACGTAATGCGCGAGGTCAAGTATGTCGCGTGACGTTCGCGTGCACCTCCTCGACATCGCCGAGCGCTGCGAGAGGATTTCTCGCTACGTCGAAGGTCTCGATGACATCGGCTGGTCAACGGACGAGCGAACCCAGGATGCTGTCTTGCGGAACCTGGAGGTCATCGGAGAGGCGGTCAAGCGTCTGCCGCTCGAGTTGCGCGCGGACAATCCGGAGGTTCCGTGGGAGGATATCGCCGGTCTTCGCGACATCCTGATCCACGAGTACGAAGTCGTCGACTTCTCAATCGTCTGGGACATCGCGATCA
>JAUXNU010000110.1 GCA_030682655.1 Actinomycetota bacterium
GGCAAAGCGCTCCGGGGTCCACTCGGCCAAGTGGCGGTGCCGAGGCGGCATGTGCGCAAGGCAGGTGGTGGCCCGCCCCGGGGTGTCGTCCCGCGCATGTGACGCCACCCGGACCCCCTGGTGGAAGACCTCGACCACCGAGAGGGTGTAACGGATCTCCACTCTTTCCCGGGCGAGGCGATTGGGGACCGAGTAGAAGTGGCGGAGAAGCTCCACGTGGTAGTCGATGTGGACGCGGGCCTGCTTGCGGTCGCGGTGCTCATAGGGGCGCAAGGGCAGCGGACGGAGCGCCGGCTGCTCTTCTGCGAGGAAGACGCTCCGCCGGCTGCCGGGCATCTTCTGGAAGGAGCGCTCGTTCAGCTTGGCGAGTTCCCCGGCCACCGCCGTGCGCACCTCGTCGAGACTGAAGAACCGGCGTCGCCGAAGAGGCGCCATGATGCGCCGCTCCGCGAAAAGGACGCCGGCCTCCACTTTGGCTTTATCCCGGGGCCGGCCGGGACGGGTGGGCAAGACGCAGCAGCCGTAGTGCTCGGCCAGGGCCGTATAGGCGGGGTTGAGGTCGGGTTCGTAGTATGAGGGGCTGGTGACGCCCGTCTTGAGGTTGTCGGGGACCAAGAGCTCCGGACAACCGCCGAGGAACTCGAACATGCGCACATGCGCGGCGAGGAAGGGGGTAAGCTCTTGAGAGAGGGTGGGCTCGGCGTAGGTGTAGTTGGAAGCGCCCAAGACCCCAAGGAAGAGGTAGCAGGGGCGGATCTCCCCGGTCAGAGGGTCGACGACCGGGATGGTGTCCCCGGCCCAGTCGATGAACAGCTTCTCCCCGAGTGCGTGCTCCTGGCGCATGACGAGGTCGATGCCTTTGCGCCACTCCCGGAAGCGCTCGCAGAACCAGCGGTATTGGAAGCCGTCCGGGTGCAGGACCTTGTATTCCTCCCAGAGCAGGCGGAGGGTCACGTGCTTGCGGCGAAGCTCCTTCTGCACCCGCGCCCAGTCCGGCACCCAGGCGGGGTTGGCCTTGGGATCCCCCGCCCGGCGATAGAGGCGGGCCTCGAGCTCCCCCTCACCTATCTCCGGTGGGAGCGGCCAGGTGAGCCCCGTCGCCTGGAAGCGGGCCACGGTGTCCCAGACGGTGGAGGCCGAAACCGAGAGGGCCCGGCCGATCTTGTGGTTGCCGAGACCTCCCTCGAACTTGAGCCGGAGGATCTCTTTGGTCTTTCTCACAGACACTCTCCTTTGCGCCATCGGCCCGGGCCCCCTTCTTCAGTTGCAAGAAGGCCCACTGTGGCACGTCTTGAGAGCGTCGCTTATGTCACCCCTGCGGGAAAACGCCCATGCCGATCACCGATTCCGCCCGGGTGCCGAAAACTGATCGGCATGAGAGCGTTTTCGGTGATCGGCATCGACCGTACAGCCTGATCGGCATGCGGCGTTCTGGGTGATCGGCATGGAGCGTTTTCGGTGATCGATTTGGAGCGGAATACGCACGGATCCTGGGCGATGGTGGCTCCAATGTCGGTTGTCAGCTGCGCCATCCGGTGTCTCCTGGCACCTATCGTAGCATCCAGGTTGGACAGCGGCGTCGGGATGTCACGGACCGCGACTCCCCACACAATCGTGTCGTTCACCGTCATGTATCCGTGCGTCAGCTGGTTACGGAAGTCCACGATCTGCTGCGCCTGAGTGATGCGCGCGAACATATCGGGCGCGAGCCGGCGCAGTGCCGCGACGGCCTCGCCGATGGTGATGAACTCTCGCTCGACCGCCGACCGGATGAGGCGATTGGTCCGGTACGCATCCACGTCTACGCCGTGGACTGCGATCGCGAGCGCGTCGCAGGCCTCGACGATGTCGAGGACTTACGCTCGCACCTCACGCTGCATAGAGAATCTGCTTCGTGCGTTCGACCTCAGCGACGATGTAGCGATTCTTGATCGCGCCGCCCATGCCAGGTCGACCTTCGCGCCCAACAGCCCTCGGAACGCATTGAGT
>JAUXNU010000111.1 GCA_030682655.1 Actinomycetota bacterium
GACCTGCGAGGTCCGGTCTCCGGACTCTCCTTGGCGCGCACGGCTCTACACATGGGCAGGCAGGGGTGTTGGGAGGTCGTATCGCGCACAGGCGCGGTCGGCTGCGCTCCCTCGACTGCCGGGAGCCGCGGAGCGTGACAGCGAGGTGGGCGCATGCGGGAGCGGAGTGGTCGGCCCTGTGATCCCGGAGCGCGTCGACCTGGGGGCAAGATCATCTCTTGGTGCATCGCTCTGGACGGCTACCGCCGTCCTTCCCGCTCGCCGAACCAGCGCGTCAACCTGACAAACCTCGGCGATGGAGCTACGCTTCTTACGAGGCCTCGTCGGCCTCGGTTTGCAGGTTACGCGCAACAGCGTTAGTCACATCGTCTCTCCGTCGCTGCCAGGGGTGCGGTCCGTGCGCTTGTCATACGCATGTCCTATCGATAGACTATGCGTAGTACAACAAGGAGGTGCGCGATGGACGCGGTGACCATTTCTCCCAAGTTCCAGGTCGTGATCCCGAAAGCGATCCGCGAGCAGCTGAATCTGGTGCCGGGGCAGAAGGTGCAGGCCATCGCCTACGGCGACCGGATCGAGTTCATACCTGTCAGGCCCGCTCGCGCGCTGCGCGGGATGCTTCGCGGCCGTGACACGAGCTTCGAGCGTGATCGCGAGGACCGCGTGTGAACGTCGTCGACTCCTCGGCGTGGCTGGAGTACTTCGGCGACGGTCCCAACGCCTCGGAATTCGCGGGGGCGATCGAGAAGCCGGATGACCTGATCGTCCCCACGCTCACGTTCTTCGAGGTCTTCAAGCGAACGCATCAGATCGCAGATGAGACCACTGCGCTTGATGCCGTCGCCGTCATGATGCAGGGCAGAGTCGTCGACCTGACGCCGTCGCTGGCCTTGGACGCAGCTCGAACCTCCCTCGAGACAGGGCTTGCGATGGCGGATTCGATTATCCTTGCGTCTGCTCGCGCGGAGGATGCCGTGCTCTGGACGCAGGACTCGCATTTCGACGGCATAGAGAGAGTCGAGTTCCGTCCCAAGCGGTGACGAGTGACTAACCACGGCATCGAGCGGGCGGCGCGAGATAGAATCAACATGCGCGGCGAAACCCGCCGCTCATGCCGTAACACGTTCGGCAGACGGATCACTCTCCGCGAAGACCATGGATATGGTGGGTGACCTGCGAGCCTCAGTCTCCGGACTCCCCCTCGGCGCACGGTCTGACGCATGGAGCGGATCGCGCCTCGA
>JAUXNU010000112.1 GCA_030682655.1 Actinomycetota bacterium
TCGATGGTCCAGCGCTACAACGGCGATCTGGCGAACGACTGGGGCAACCTGTGCTCCCGCCTGTTCAACATGACCGAGAAGTACCTTGATGGCGTTGTTCCGGCCAGACCCTCCTTGGCGGACACAGATGCGGACGGGACGCTCAAGGCCATTGCGGGCTTCCTTCCGGAGAAGTACGAGGCGGCCATGTCACGCCTCGACTACGTGGCGGCGCTCGAGGCAACTTGGGATCTTGTGAAGGATGCGAACCGCTACATAGAGAACGAAGCACCATGGAACCTTGCAAAGGCCGAGGAAACGCGCGGCCGCCTCGAGGCAGTGCTCTACAACGCGCTTGAGTCGGTGCGAATCGCGGCATTGTTCTGCGCACCGGTGATGCCGGAGACGAGCGCTGACGTTTGGCGTCGACTGGACCTTGGGGATATCCAGCGCGTAACCGATATCGCCGCCGAGGGCCGGTGGGGTCAGCTGCCGGAGGGCAACAGGGTGAGCAAGGGCGAGCCGCTATACCCTCGTATCTACGAGGACAAGTAGGCACTGCAAGGGAGATCGGAATGGTGAAGGGACCGGTTGAGCTGCCCCGTGTCGGCGCGCCGACGGCGGACACTCACGCACACCTGGACATGCTGGACGACCCTGCGGGCGCCCTTGAGCGTGCTGCGGTCATGGGGGTCGTGTACATCCTGACGATCGCCGATGTCACCGAATCGCCCCGCGCCACCTACGAGCACCTCCCGAACTGGCTGGCCGTCGCCCGCCAGAGGCTCGACGACTGGGACGTCCCACGCGATCTGCAGCCTCACGTCCGTGTCGTCGTCGGGGCGCACCCCCACAATGCCAAGGACTACGACGACGCGGCCGAGAAGGAGCTCCTGGCGTTGCTAGATGAGCCTGAGACCGTTGGCGTCGGGGAGATCGGCCTCGACTTCCACTACGACCATTCTTCGCGCGATGATCAACGCCGCGCCTTTCGTGCCCAGCTCACGATCGCCGTCGAGAGGAATCTCCCGGTCGTCATTCACTTGCGGGAGGCGCACGAGGAGGGTATCGCAATCCTGGAGGAGATCGGCATTCCGACTGCCGGGTGCGTCGTGCACTGCTTCACCGGTGACGAGGAACTCGCCAAGCGCTTCCTGGATCTTGGCTGTTACATCTCGTTCGCCGGGCCGGTCACCTTCAAGATGGCCAGCGCCATCCGGTCGGCCGCGGCGGCGGTGCCGCTCGAACGGCTCTTGGTCGAGACGGATAGTCCCTTCATGGCTCCCGAACCGCACCGCGGTCGCACGAATGAGCCTGCCTGGGTCACGCTCACGGTCGAGAGAATCGCGGAAGTGAAAGGCGTCCATGCGGCAGTGGTCGCTGAAGCGTGCCTCGAGAATGCACTCGAGGTCTTTGGCGAGACCAAGGGAGAGTAGCCTGCGTGGCCCGCGACCCGATTTCGGGCGCGCCGCGTATCTTGTGCATCGCCGGCAGCCCAAGACGCCACGGGAATAGCGAGCGCCTTCTGGACGCCTGCGCCGCGGGCGTCGAGTCGGCCGGTGGCCTCGCCGAGACCCTCGTCGTCGTGGAGCGGGACATTCGTCCCTGCCAAGGATGCAACGCCTGTTCGTCCACGGGCGAGTGTGTCGTCCAAGACGGTATGCAGTCGGTCTACCCGATGCTTGATGCCGCCGCCGCGATCGCCATATCGTCTCCGGTCTACTTTGCTACCGTACCTGCGGTCCTCAAGGCGCTATACGACCGCTGCCAGCCGTACTGGGCACGTACTCACGTGCTGCACGAACCTCCGCCCGCAAGGCGTCAGGGCGCGCTCATGCTTGTGCGTGGGGGTGGCGATCCCTATGGGTTCCAGGCGGCCGTGTACACGACCAAGAGCGTCTTCGCGGGGCTCGGGGTGGACTATGCGGCGGAGCTCAAGGTAGAGGGACCGGACTCGCCGAGCGACATCGGGCGTCATCCGGATGCACTGCGAGATGCAGCCGAGATCGGGGCACAGATGGTACGCACTGTCCTCCATGACGGTGATGCGCTGGAGTGCGGACCAGCCTCGGACTGACCCTTCTGCGCTGTCTCCGAGAGGCTTGTTCCGTGGCGACCTGGCGGTTTGTGGGCGTCGGAAAAGTTCGGATATACTAGGCATTCGTCCCGTTGCCAGACTGTTGAGTTTCGAGAGGGTTGTATGGGAGAACGGCCGGCCAGCCCGGCGCGATTCCTCAAACCCCACTACATAGCCGCAGCTCTCATCCCAGTAATCATCGTTCTCCTGAGTGTCACTGGATTCGTATGGGCACATAAGGGCATCACCCTCGTTGTCGATGGGGACTCCCGCTACATCAAGACCCAGGCTGAGGATGTCGCCGGGCTGCTCGACGAAGCCGATGTCGTCATCGGCGAGGGAGATGTCGTGACACCCGCCGGGGATGCTTCCCTTCAGGACGGAATGTCAGTCGTCGTGTGTCACGCAGTCCCTGTGACTTTGTCGTTGTCAGGCGACCGCATTCGTCTGTATGTCGTCGGGCAGACGGTCGCCGATGCGCTTGTGGCGGCCGGAGTCGATGCGGGTACCGGGACTGTTGCGGATCCTCCGCTTGAGACGCCCCTCACTCCCAACATGCTGATCACCGTCAACGACGTCTTCCTTCGCGTGGTGCAGGAAGAAGTCGAGATACCGTTTGAGACCGTCACCGAGCGGGACGCATCTCAACCGCAAGGCGCGCGCGAGGTTATCACTCAGGGAGTGCCGGGCCGCATGCTTCGTATATACCGGGTCGTGGTCACGGACGGCGTCGAAGGCGCTCGCACCCTCACGGCGGAGCGGGTTCTGATCAAGCCGGTGGACGAAGTCGTCGCGGTTGGAATCAAGCGCTCCTCTGGGCGTTTGACCATTTCGCGCGGGAAGTCGAGGCCCCCCTCTTCGGGGGAGAAGATCTCCGTAGTGTCAACTGCCTACGCCCCCGGTGTTGACGGAGTTGACTGGCGTACGGCCACGGGCGCGCGCGCCGGCTACGGCGTTATCGCGGTCGACCCGAGCGTCATTCCCCTCGGCACCCACGTCTACGTTTCCGGATATGGATACGCGGTTGCCGCCGACACGGGTGGCTCCATCCGGGGAAATCGTATCGACGTGTGCTTCGACACCAGGGCCGAGGCGATCGCCTGGGGCCGCCGCACCGTGACCGTTACCATCCTGCCGTAGGGGTCGCACGTGCCTCACTCACCGCTGGCCACGCCGCGGGCGACAATCGACGTGCTCGAGGCTCACGGACTGCGCCTTCGGGCGTCTCTGGGCCAGAACTTCCTGGTTGACGACAACATCGTCGGACGCATCCTGGCGCTGGCGGCGCTTTCCGGGGACGAGTCCGTGCTGGAGGTCGGACCGGGAATCGGGACGCTCACGCTTGCTTTGTGTAGGGTGGCTGGAGCTGTGGTCTCGGTGGAACGCGACGAGCGATTCGCTCGCGTCCTCGCGGACACGGCCGAGGAGTGCGACAACCTCTCGGTTGTCATGGGCGATGCGGTGAACGTCCCCTCCCACGAACTGCGGACCCGCCTCGGCCCACCGACCGATTTCGTCGCGAACCTGCCCTATGGGGTGGCAGCGACGGTCATCCTCCGCTACTTCCAGGAGATCGACTCACTCGAAACAGCCGTGGTCATGGTTCAGGCCGAGGTTGCGGACCGCATCTCCGCGGTGCCCGGTACCAAGGACTACGGGTCGTACACGGTCAAGCTGAAGCTTCAGGCCGACGTTGCGGGTCGTTTCGCCGTGTCCCGCACGTGCTTCCTGCCGCCCCCGCGGGTCGATTCGGCAGTCGTGCGTCTCGAAAGGCGTGTGCACTCGGAGTCGCCCGAGGTCGTAGCGGCTGCCTCCCGGATGGCAGATGCGGCGTTCGCCCAGCGCCGCAAGACACTTCGCAATTCTGTGCGGGCGGTGCTTGCCGCCGACGCGGACCACATCGAGTCTGTGCTCGCGGCCTCCGGAATCGACGGTTCCCGTCGCGCCGAGACACTTTCGGTGGAAGAGTACGTCTTCCTTGGCCGGAATGCGCTCGAATTGGGCCTTCTACCTTGAGTTTCGCCTTTTCCTGGGGTATAATGCCCGTTTGAGCCAGAAGGAGGATGTGTATGGATTTGCAGTCCCAGCATGAGGTAGTCGGGCGCATTCGCGGAGATCTCGAGTCCCTCATGGGAACGCGAATGCGTCTGAAAGCGAACATGGGTCGCTCAAAGATCATCGAGCGGGAGGGCACCCTAGAACAGACTCATCCGTCTCTGTTTGTGGTCAAAGTGGACGAGAAGCGAGATCGGACGGCCCGTGTGTCATACAGCTACGTGGACGTCCTAACGGGAACAGTTGAACTGACGCACGTCGATAGCGGAGAGAACCTGCTGCCCTGGCTGAACTAGCAGGAGCGAAATCGGCAGAAACGACGACGCGGGGCCACAACGCTCCGCGTCGTGTCGTTAGGGGAGTGAATGGGTCCGTCCGTAGTTGCCGTCAAGGCCCACGCGAAGGTCAATCTGTATCTGGAGGTCGGCGCGAAGCGCCCTGACGGATACCACCGGGTCGACACGGTGCTGCACACCCTTGCACTCCACGACACCGTGACAATCCGCGAGGCAAACGGACTAAGCGTGGTCTGCGCGCCCGATATCGGGGTGGCGCAGGAACACAACCTCGTCTACCGAGCTGCGGTGTCGCTCGCTGAGACGCTCGGCCGGCGGGTGGATGTCGCGATATCTGTCGACAAGCGCATTCCCGACGGAGCAGGCCTTGGAGGCGGCAGCTCGGATGCCGCAGCCACACTGGCGGGTCTTGCGATGATGTGGGAAGTCGATCCGGAAGACCCGCTGCTCATCACGGTCGCTGCCGCGCTCGGTGCGGACGTCCCCTTCTTCCTTGGCGGCGGAGCTGCGCTCTATGCTGGCCGAGGAGACGAACTCGTGACCGCCCTGCCTCCCATGTCCGTGCCTGTTGCACTGGTCAAGCCGCGCGAGTCGGTGTCGACCGGCGCGGCCTATGAGGCGTTCGATCGGCTCCCGCATTCGGCAGGTCCTGGAGCGAATCGCCTCTCGGACGCATTGCGCGCGGGGGATAGGGTAGATACGGTCGCGTCGCTTCACAACAACATGACGGAAGCGTCCGTGGGGCTGGTTCCGGCCATCGGTGAGGCGCTAGCATGGTGTCAGTCGGCACGGGGTGTTCTCGGCGCTGCGATGGCGGGGAGCGGGTCGGCGGTGTTCGCTGTGTGCGAAGACGCCGGGGCGGCGGACCGGATTGCACGGGACTCGAGCATGCAGGGCTGGTGGGGATCTTCCACCACCACGGCTCCGGAAGGCGCGGTAGCGGTCAGAGTGGAGGAGCGGCAGTGAAGGTCGATGTTGTCATTCTTGCGGGGGGCGACGGTGCCGTCATCGACCCCGCGTGCCGGTTCAAGGGCCTCGTGACGATCGCCGGCAAGCCAATGGTGGAATGGGTTGTCGACGCAATGAGGGACGCTGAACTCGTCGCCGAGGTGGCCGTCGTCGTTCCCAGTGCGGAGGACTTGGGTGTGTGGGCAGATTCCGTAGACAAGCTGGTCATTTCCGACGGCTCCTTCCTCGACAACCTTCTGGCCGGCATACGATCGTTCCGCTCCGACAGGCGTGTTCTCCTGGCGACCGGCGACGTTCCTGCCCTCACAGGAGAGGCAGTGGACGACTTCGTGAGCCGCAGTCTGACCTCAGGGGCGGACTTCACCTATCCACTCATCCGCAGGGCAGACATGCTCGAGCAGTTCCCGGGCAGCGAACGGACCTTCATCAAGCTGCGGGACGGAGAAGTCACCGGCGGGAACATGATGGTCGCCAATCCGGTGCTCGCGGAGCACTGTCGTGAAGTCGGCCAAAGACTGTTCGACACCCGGAAGAACGCCGTGCAGATGGCGCGCGTCCTTGGCTTCCGGTTCGCGTTCAAACTCGTCACCGGCCGCCTCGAAGTCGCCGAGGTCGAGGACAAGATTCGCGACTTGCTAGGGGGAAGCGGAGCGGCCGTATACACGCCATATGCGTCCATCGGGGCCGATGTCGACAAGCCGGTGGATGTGGTCGTTACCGAACGCGTGCTGTATGAGGGGTCAGCTCGCGGTAGGATTGTGGGGACCGGCGCAGAATCAAACAGCTAGAACTCGGGTCTCGGTACTATGGGGGTGTCCGAAGGCCAGAGTGCCGCCAAGGGGGGAACAAGCACGATGGACATCACAAAGGTGACCCTGCGCCCGGTCTCGATGAACAAGGTGTGCGCGATAGCAAGTATCGTGCTGGACGACGCCTTCGTCGTCCACGACCTGCGGGTTGTCAACGGCGACAAGGGTTTGTTCGTGGCGATGCCGTCCCGGAAGCTTCCGAGCGGGGAGTTTCGCGACATCTGTCATCCGATCAACACGGACACGCGGTCGCGCATCCAGCAGGCCGTACTCGATCAGTTCAACGTCGAGGGCGGTGTGGGCGCCTTCGCTGCTGCTGCCGCCGCAGTGCCAGGCGAGTAGTACGCCGTCTCCCTCCCGGTTCGACATCTGCTCGTGCGTGTGAGCGCGTCCCGGTTGACGCTGCCCACACCCATTCATACACTCGGTATGCTCTGGGGCGTAGCCAAGTGGCAAGGCAGCGGACTTTGGCTCCGCCATCCGTAGGTTCGAATCCTACCGCCCCAGCCATTCAGCCTTGACCGGGAAACCCGTTTCAGCACATGACCGAAGGAGCGCACATGAGCGCAGTGGCCCTCATCCTGGCCGCGGGCGAGGGGACTCGGATGAAGTCCGACATCCCCAAGGTCGCACACCGGCTCCTTGGCGAGCCGATGGTGCGTCTCGTTGTGCAGGCCGCTGCGGAAGCCGGTTGTGAGCGGGCTATCGTCGTCACCGGTCATCGCGCCGATATTGTCGAGACGCTTGTCGAGGATGTGGGGTTCGTGCGCCAGGACCGCCAGCTCGGAACAGGGCATGCGGTCATGTGCGCGCGTGACGCACTCGCGGACTTTGGCGGTTCGCTCGTGGTGCTCTCCGGCGACACGCCACTGCTGCGGCCCGAAACCATTCGCGCGCTTGTGGACGAGCGCGAGTCGACCGGTGCTGCTGTTGCGGTACTCACGACCCGTATGTCCGAGCCCACCGGCTATGGGAGGATCGTCCGTTGCCCGGACGGTACGGTGGAGCGAATCGTGGAGCAGAAGGACGCTTCCGCCGCCCAGCTCGCGATCGACGAGATCAACACCGGCACATACTGCTTCGACTCCCGCGCTCTCTTTGAACACCTGGAGCGGCTGGACACGGACAATGCCCAGGGCGAGTACTACCTGACCGACATGGTCGCCATCTTCGCGGCCGAGAACCTGGGCGTGGCCGCTGTCATGACCGAAGACCCGATGGAGACCATGGGCGTCAACAGCCGTGTCCAGCTTGCCGAAGCATCAGGTGTGCTGCAGCGCCGCATCAACGAGCGGCATATGCTCGCCGGTGTGACCATGACCGATCCGGGACTCGTATGGATCGGGCCGCGCGTGGAACTCGGTCGCGATATCGTGATCGAGCCGATGACGTTCCTCATGGGCGATACCCGCATCGGCGACCGGGTGGTTCTGGGTCCCGGCACGCGCATCACCGACTCCTTCATCGCCGAGGATGCGACCGTCGATTCTTCCGTAGTCACGGGCGCGAGCGTAGGTCCCGCGGCTACCGTCGGGCCCGTCGCGTATCTCAGGCCAGGCACGGTGCTCGGAGCACGCGCGAAGGCGGGAACCGCCGTCGAGATCAAGAACTCCACGGTGGGCGAGGGTTCGAAAGTCCCGCACCTCTCCTACATCGGGGACGCCACGATAGGCAAGGAAGTGAACGTCGGAGCGGGTACGATAACGTGCAATTACGATGGTGTACGCAAGCACAAGACCGTCATCGGCGACGGCGCTTTCATCGGCTCTGATACCATGCTCGTAGCTCCGGTTCGAATCGGCCGCGGAGCGGTCACCGGTGCGGCGAGCGCAATCACGCGCGACGTCCCCGACGACGCCCTCGGAGTCGAGCGTTCGGAGCAGCGCACGATCGAAGACTGGCTCGAGCGCAAGAGCGGAAGTTCGACCGGTGAGAACGACTAGGGAGTGAGTGGACAGACGATGAGCGAGTCTGGCAAGCGCATGATGGTCTTCAGCGGGACCTCCAACCCCGAGCTCGCCGAGGGCGTTGCGAGTCATCTCGGTATCGAGCTCGGCAACGTCAAGATCTCGAAGTTCGCCAACGGCGAGATCTACGTGCGTTTCCTTGAGTCGGTCCGTGGAGCAGATGTGTTCCTGCTCCAGTCGATCAGCGCACCAGTCAACTCGTCGCTCATGGAGCTGCTCATCATGGCCGATGCGGCCAAGCGAGCGAGTGCGCGGACGATCACCGCTGTGATCAGTCACTATGGATATGCCCGTCAGGACAAGAAGTCCGCAGCTCGCGAACCGATCACGGCCAAGCTCGTTGCGGATCTTCTGACCACCGCCGGCGTGGACCGCGTGATCGCGATGGATCTGCACCAGGGTCAGATACAGGGGTTCTTCAACCAGCCCGTGAACCATCTCACGGCGCTGCCGATCCTCGAGGATTACTTCCGCAGTCTCAATCTCGAGGACGTGTGCATCGTGTCCCCGGATGTGGGCCGCGTGAAGGTCGCCAAGAAGTTCGCCGACATGCTCGGAGCATCGTTGGCCATCATGCACAAGGGCCGCCCGCAGCACAACGTCGCAGAGATCACGCACGTCATCGGTGAGGTCGAGGGCAAGAACTGCATCATGATCGACGACATGATCGACACGGCGGGCTCGGTATCCGAGGGTGCCAAGAGCCTGATGAATTCCGGAGCGCGTTGCGTCTACGTGTCGGCAACGCACGGCATATTCTCACCGCCGGCTTTCGAGCGGATCGAGTCATCGCCGATCGAAGAGGTCGTTGTGACCAACACCTTGCCGGTGCCCGAGGACAAGCGCGGCAGCAAGATCAGGGTACTGTCGGTCGCGCCGCTGTTTGCGCATGCCGTCCAAAACGTGTACAACGACGAGTCGGTGTCCGAGCTCTTCGATCCGGACTTCCAGCTATAGTCACGAGACAAGGCACGCGGCGAGCGCACGACGCCGCCGCTCGAAAGGAGAACGCGAGATCATGACCGAGAGCACCACGATAATCGCACGACGCCGCGACATCATCGGCAAGGCGAACCGCCGCATGACCGATGAGATTCCCGCTATTCTGTACGGAACCGGCCGCGAGGCTCTGCCCGTCGCTGTCGACCGGCACGACTTCGAGCTGTTCATAAGCCACCACGGTGCGGGCTCGACGCTCGTCTCCATCAGCGTTGAGGGCGAAGCCACGCCCGTCAACGCCATGGTCAAAGAGGTTCAGACGAGCCCGGTGAAGGGCACGATCCTCCACATCGACTTCCTGGCCGTACGCATGGACCAGATCATCCAGGCATCGGTCGGTCTCCACTTCATCGGCGAGAGCCCCGGCGTGAAGGCCGGCGGTGTTCTGATGCAGAGTGTCCACACGGTCACCGTCGAAGCGCTGCCGGCGGAGTTGCCGGAGGCTATCGAGATCGATGTCTCCGCGCTCGAATTGGGTGATTCGCTGCACATGAGCGATCTCGTCGGCCCCGAGGGCGTCACCATCGTGGACGACCCCGAGGTACTCGTCTGCTCCGTGACGACGCCGACCGCCGAGCCCGTCGAAGAGGAACTCGTTGCCGAGGAAGGCGCGGAGCCGGAGGTCATTGGCGAAGAGTCTGACGACGGGAAGTCCGAGGAGTCGTAGGGCAACAGATGGCCCATCTGGTCGTGGGCCTGGGCAATCCAGGCCCGGAGTACGGCAATACGCGGCACAACGCGGGGTTCATGGTCGTCGAGCTGCTCGGCGAGAACCTCCGGGCGTGCTATTGGCGGGACGATGCAGGCGCCAAGACGGCCGTGGTGCGCTTTGGCGACGACGATCTCGTGCTGGCAAAGCCGCAGACCTTCATGAACCTTTCGGGCAAGACGGCGGTCAAGCTCTGCGCCGCCTACGAGGTCCCATTGAGCAGCCTCGTGGTCGTACATGATGACCTCGACCTGCCGCTCGGGACGGTGCGTGCCAAGCGCGGCGGCGGCCATGGAGGGCACAACGGGTTGCGTTCCGTCACAGAGGAGCTCGCCTCCGATGCGTACGGGCGCGTCCGCATCGGTATCGGGCGCCCTCCGGGACGCATGGATCCCGCCGATTTCGTGCTCGAGCCAATGAGCGCCCGCGTCGCCGAGGAACTTGCGGCATCCATACCGGCCGGCGCCCAGGCGGTCATCCACATCCTCGAGCACGGGATCGAGGATGCCATGCAGGAGTTCAATACGCGGGAATAGGGCTTGCGCCGTCCTTGGCGCCTACTGCAGGTAGTTCATCGGATTCTCGCTCGCGTACTCGCTGCCGTTCCACACGCGCACCTCGAAGTGCAGGTGCGGACCGGTCGAGTAGCCGGTAGATCCCACTTCGGCGATGTGTTGGCCCTTGACGACCGCCCGCCCGTTCGAGACGAGGATGCCCCCGTCGAGCAGGTGGTTGTACGTGGAGACGACGCCGTCGCCGTGGTCGACCCAGACCACGTTGCCGTATCCGCCGTTCCAGCCGTAGCTGGTCTTGATGACGGTTCCGTCACCGGAGGCCACGACATCGGCGCCCGAACTCGCACTGATGTCGATGCCGTGATGGAACTTCTTGGTTCCGAAGATGGGGTGGATGCGCCAGCCGTATGCCGAGGAGAGCGATCCTCCCGGAACGGGCCAGGCCATGACGCCGTTGTAGACACCGCCACCCTGCGAGGCCCGCATGGCCGAGGCGATCCGCGCAGCCTCGCGCTCCTCCTCCTCGGCCAGTGCTTTCATGCGGGCGGCATCCTTCTCGGCCGCCTCCATCATCGCGTTCTTCTGATTCTGAACAGCCCGCTGCTGGTTCGCAACGGCCTGGCGTGCGCCGCGCATCTCGCGGAGGTTCTTCTCGACGGTCTCTGCCTCGGCGCGTTTCGCCGAGACGGTCGAGAGATCCCGATCGAGTTCCGCCTTTGCGGTCTCGAGGTCGGTCTTGGTTGCGGCGAGACCGAGCGCGATGTCGTTGTTCGACTCGATGACCCGTTGCACGAGGGTCGTGCGGGCGATGAGGTCGCTGAAGTCCTTCGCCCCGAGGAGTAGTTCGAGGTAGAAGAAGTCGCCTTGCTTGTATGAACTCGTCATCCGGGCCTCGAGCAGCGCCTGCTGTCGCTCGAATTCCGCCTGGGTGGCGGAGATGGCAGCCTCCTTGGCACCGATGTTCGCGCGTAGCTGCGCCACCTCGGCGCGGAGGCGCGATGTGCGCGCAGAGGCGTCGGCGATCTGCGGGTCGAGCTTGGAGACCTCGGCCTGGAGACCGGAGATCTTCTCGTCGAGAGCTCTCGTCTCGGCCGCCAGCTTGTCGGCGAGGTCCTCGGCTTGCTGTTGCGCCTTGCGTGCGTCGATAGCGCGCTGTCTGGCGGCGTCGAGTTCGGCCTGGGTGGCAGCACCGGACATGGCGATGCCGGAGAAGACCATGATGATGGCGAGGAGGATCGAAAGATATGCGCGGCAACGTCTCATGCTGTGGTTCCTCCGGACAGCGCAAGCTGCGATGTTGGGTTTAATGCCGCCGGAAGGCGCAGTTCCGTTCCCATGGTAGCAGCGAGAAGGGGTATATTCAACGTGGGAAGAGGAAGCCTCTCCCAACGGTCTTGCTGAAGACAAGGAAAGGAAGATGTCCCAGATGGACGACAACATGGGCACTCCCGATGTGACGACAGATCGTCCCGGTCCCGTGAACGACACCAGCAAGTTGCTCGCTGCGCTCGGCTACGTGATCTGGCCGGTGGCTCTCGTCGCTATCCTTATCGATCCGTACAAGGACGAGAAGTTCGTGAAGTTCCACGCTGTCCAGGCGCTTGGTCTCAACCTCGTGATCTACGTGCTGTCAGCTGTCACGACACCGGTATTCGGACTCGGTATCGTTGTTGGAATCGTGGGGTTCATCTACAGCATCATTCTTGCCGTGAAGGCATACAGCGGCGAGAGCACCGAAGTGCCGGTCATCTACGGTCTGGTCAAGAACTACATCTAGCATTGCTCGTACGGTTGTGATCAGGGCTTCTCGGAGCCTGAGCCCTCAGTGATCGAGAACGACGCACCTTCGGGGGCGGGCACGGTTTGTGCCCGCCCTTCGCTGTCCACGAGAAACAGCGCCAGCCCGCTCTCGAGCGCGTAGGCAGGCGCGCCGTCGGGCCCCGCGACGAACAGCGCGGTCGAAAGGATGTCCGATTCGACCCCGCTTGATGCGCCGATCACGGTCAAAGACCGAAGCCCGGACGCGGGGAGGCCGGTCGCGGGATCGAGAATGTGGTGGTACCGCACGCCGTCTCGCTCGAAGTACTGCTGGTAGTCACCTGACGTTGAGACCGTGAACGGTCCGGTTCCGCGTGCGACCGCCACGACCGAACTCGTGTCGCGAGGATCCTCGATTCCGACCTGCCACTGCGACCCGTCGGGCTTGCTGCCCATCGTTACCGTCGTGCTGCCGCTCGTCAGGATCGCGGCATCCACGGCTCCGCTGCTTGCGAGCGTACGGAGCGCCTCGTCAAGCGCCAGCCCCTTCGAGGCCCCGCCGAAATCGAGCGACGGCGGCGGCACGGTGCCCGCCTTGCCCAGCCCGAACGGCTTCAGGTAGATGTTCCGGCCGCGGCGCTCGAGGCGCGGCTCCAGCACTGCATCGAGCTCCGCCGCGGTGGGCACGTGTCCCGAACCCCCGAAATCGTAGAGACCCACTGCTGCACCGATGGTGACCGAGAACTGTTCCGAGACACCCAGACGTTCGACGCTGTTCAGGATCTCCAGCGAGTACGGGGGCAGGGGTGCCCGTATCGCGTTCTTGGCAAGGTACGCATTGGCGGCTGAGATGGCCGAGGACGCGTCGTAGCTGTCGAGTTGGCCCGCGACACGGTCCATGGCGTCAAAAGCCGCGTCGACGGCGTCCCCCACGGCTACGCGGTCCTCGCCGTAGGCGGTGACGGTCACTACCGTGCCGAGTTTCTCCCGGGCATCCACGACCGGATCGTTGCGGTCGCACCCGGCTAGCGCGAGCGATGATGCACACAGCGCGGCTACCAGCGACACGGTCCCAAGGACCGAAAGTGCGGCCTTTCTTTCCACGGTGCCTCCAGCGATTGCCTGATGGGCGGGGCTTAGTATACTTGTCCGACGCGTCACTGTGGAACGCGTTGGCGCATGCAGCCACTTGGTCGCGGGAGGCCGGATGTTCCCGATCGTGCACACACGACAGCTCTCGGAGTCTGTCTTTGAAATGGGTGTCGAGGCTCCCCGGATCGCACGCAAGGTGCGGGCGGGGCAGTTTCTGATGCTGCGCGTCGACGATGCGGGCGAGCGCATCCCGCTCACCTTCAGCGACTGGTCTGCCGAGGAGGGCTGGGTCCGCTTCATCTTCATGCGCGTCGGCAAGACGACGCACAAGCTCTCTCACCTCGGCGTCGGGGATTCGCTTGCGGATGTCGTGGGGCCCCTTGGCAAGCCCACCGAGGTGGAGGGGCTCGGTCGCGTCGCTGTTGTCGGCGGAGGTGTCGGTGCCGCCGTTGCGTATCCGGTTGCGCGGGCGATGGCGGAGGCGGGCTCGCAGGTCACGGTGATCCTTGGCGCGCGGGCCGAGGAGCTGCTCATCCTGCGCGACGAGTTCACGGCGATTCCGGGCGTGGAGCTCGTCGTGACCACCGATGATGGCTCGGCAGGTCGCAAGGGGCTTGTGACCGCGCCGCTCAAGGAACTCTGCGAGGCCAAGGCGATCGACCACGCGATGGCCATCGGACCCGCGATCATGATGAAGTTCTGCGCCGAGACGACCCGCGAGTACAAGGTGCCCACCACCGTGTCGCTCAACCCGATCATGGTCGACGGCACGGGGATGTGCGGCGCGTGCCGGGTGAGCGTGGGCGGCGTGACCCGGTTCGGGTGCGTCGACGGGCCCGATTTCGACGGGCATGCCGTCGACTTCGAAGAGCTCCTGAGCAGGCAACGCGTCTATGTCGATGACGAAAGGCTCGCCGATTCCGAGTACTCCAAGGAGTGCTCATGCCACAAGTAGACGACATGCACCCCGACACTTCCGGCGAAACGGGCCCCGAGAAGCCGCGCCACAAGCCCTCGCGCGGGCCGCGCACGGCGATGCCGGAGCGTCCAGCCGCCGAGCGCGCGCAGGACTTCGATGAGGTCGCGCTCGGCTACACGGAAGAGCAGGCCGTTGCCGAGGCGATGCGCTGCCTACAATGCAAGAACCCGACCTGCCAGCAGGGCTGTCCGGTCAACATCGACATCAAGGCCTTCATCGGCCACATGATCGACGGCAACTACGCCGACGGCGTGTCCGTGCTCAAGGAGCGCAACGCGTTGCCCGCGGTGTGCGGCCGTGTGTGCCCGCAGGAGGAGCAGTGCGAGATCGCGTGCGTTCTCGCCAAGAAGGGCGACCCGGTCGCGATTGGACGGCTCGAGCGCTGGCTCGGCGACTTCGACCTCGCGTGCGACCTCGAGCACCGGTGTGTCCCGGTCGTTGGTGAGCCCACGGGCAAGCGAGCCGCCGTGATCGGCTCCGGACCGGCAGGCCTGGCGTGCGCGGGGGAGCTGGCTCGCCTTGGCCACGGGGTGACGATCTTCGAATCGCTACATGCGCCCGGGGGAGTGCTCACCTACGGCATCCCGGAGTTCCGGCTGCCGATGCACGTTGTCGGCGTCGAGATCGACATGCTCTCGCAGATGGGCGTCGAGATCGTCACCGACATGGTCGTTGGCGCCACGGTCACCATCGACGAACTCCTGGCCGAGGAGGGCTTCGACAGCGTATTCATCGGCAGCGGGGCGGGTCTGCCGGTATTCATGGGAATTCCCGGCGAGAACCTGGGCGGCGTCTACTCGGCCAACGAGTTCCTCACGCGCGTCAACCTGATGCGCGCCTACGAGTTCCCGCGCGCCGACACACCTGTGTGGCGCGGTCGCAAGGTGGCGGTTGTCGGCGGCGGCAACGTCGCGATGGACTCCGCGCGTACCGCATTGCGGCTTGGGGCGGACGAGGTGTTCTTGGCGTACCGGCGTACCGATGAGGAGATGCCGGCTCGTCGCGAAGAGGTCCACCACGCCCGCGAGGAGGGCGTCCAGTTCAAGATGTTGTGTTCGCCGGTGGAGATCACGGGCCACGACGGCTGGGTGACCGGTATGGTCGCGACGCGGATGGAGCTAGGGGAGCCGGATTCGAGCGGTCGGCGCGCACCGGTGTGCGTGATGGGGTCGGAGTTCGTGATCGATTGCGACACCGTGATCATCGCGGTGGGGACCCGGGCTAACCCCCTTCTCAGCAAGGCGGCTCCGAACCTCGAGCTGACGAGCCGGGGATACGTGCTCGCAGATGATGACGGGGCAACGAGCATCCCGGGCGTGTGGGCTGGAGGCGACATCGTGACGGGGTCGGCGACCGTCATTCTGGCGATGGGGGCTGGCAAACAGGCTGCGCGCGCGATGGACCGCTACATGCGCGGCTAGGCTGCGTTGCGCTTGCCAGCGGTGTAGTTGGCCGGAGTGCGGTCAACTCGACGAAGAGCTGGTGATTGGCGCGCAACCCCTGTGCGGATACGGATGGAGCGGTCTGGCGGAATGGCGATCTCATTTCGAACGAACCGTCCCGCGGCTCGTTCGGTGAGCAGCAACATGCAAACGTAGCCCACAGAGAATGTGCCGTAGACAACTACGTCGATGAGAGCCATGATCGCTGTTCGCTCCTTCAGTGTGGGTTGCCGTTCAGCCTTACTATCGAACCGTTGGTCGCATCAACATGAGGATAACGCGACAGACGGATACCTTGTGTACCCGCCATCACACCGTTGAGCTGTTCGGAAGACGGGCTACACGCCGTTAAGAACCCGCTGCAGCCTTTGGGCGCCAACGCAGCAGTCACCGCCCGTTGCGCACCCCAAGGTGCTCTCTCATCGGCCGACGGGGTATACTGAGAGGCATAATGCAAGGATGAACGGCGCTATGCGTCGTTTGGCGACCGCGGGGATGGTGCCAGTGGCGACCGAAGCTGCGAACGTGCTGGTCATCGACGACGACGAGTCCATCGTCGAGATGATCAAGATGGGGCTCGAGGCCGACGGCATGAAGGTCCACAGCGCCGGCGACGGAGCCGAGGGGATCGAAGTCCTGAACCGCGAGCTTGTCGATGTCGTTGTTCTCGATATCATGATGCCCCGCGTGGACGGCTGGATGGCCCTCATGGAGATTCGCAACAATCCCATGACGGCCGACCTTCCCGTGATCATGCTGACGGCCAAGACCCAGGACCTCGCGAAGATCCTTGCGTTCAAGCAGGGCGTCCAGCAGTACGTCACCAAGCCGTTCAACATCCTCGAGCTCTCCGCGCGCGTGGAAAGTCTCGTCAAGGGTCGCCGCCGCATGATGGGCGAGTCGGTCAGCGCGGGCGAAGCGGACTTCCGCAAGCTCGCCGTCCGCAAGGGTGGCAGGACCGTCCTGCTCACGATCGACGACATCGTCATCATCTCGGCGCGCAACAAGTCCACCTACGCACACACATACGAGAACCAGTATCTCGTTGACCTCACCCTCGGCGAGCTTGAAGGCAGGCTGGCCAAGGAATCCTTCGTTCGCGTTCACCGCAGCTACATGATCAACCTGAACAAGATCAAGGAGATCCTGCGAGTCGACGGTCAGTACGTCGTGGTCGTGTCCGATCGCGACGAGACCCACGTTCCGGTCGCGCGACGCCAGGTGCGCGCGTTCCGCGAGGCGGTGGGTATCTGATGCTTCGACCGTCTGTACGCCGCCGGGTCCTACTGGCGGGGCTGCTCGCTTTCGCCGTGCTCATTGGCGTGCCGGCCAGTTCGTACGCCGTCAAGACCCTCGCGCTGTCCACGGCCTCGTTCAAGTTCGAGGTTGCAGGCGGCAAGACGGTGGGCGGCGTGGTCAAGGTGGCCAACGACGGCGATGAGCCCATCAAGGTGCTCGTCTACGCGGCGAACCAGGAAGTGGACGAGCAGGGCAACGTCACCTACGTCGCTCCCAACAGGGCGGACCTGTCGTCGATGGCGAGCCCCGCCACGTGGGCGAAGGTCACGATGCCGGCCGACAGCAAGTCGGCGGGCAACATCCCCTACATCGAGATCGAGCCGGGCGAAGAGATCCCCATCAAGTTCAGCTTCACGCCACCCCAGGGCGTGGCACCCGGCGATCACAACGCCATGTTGTTCTTTGAGATGTTCGATTTCCCGGAGGGTGGGGACACGTCGCAGTCGCAGGTCACGGGGCGGCTCGGGGCTCGGGTGAGACTGCGTGTCGCGGGGGACATCGTGGAGCAGATGGAGGTCCGGCCATTCGAGCTTCCGTCGTTCGTCGTGGGTGACTCGATACCGTACTCGTTCTCCCTGCGCAACTTCGGCAACGTCGATCAGCGGATGACCGCTGATGTTCTGCTGCTCAACCGGGCGGGCGAGGAAATTGGACGGCAGACCGCCATAGCTTCGAAACTCGTCTTCGCCGATGAGAGCCTCGCGGCGACGGGGACAATCTCCCCTCCCAGCCCCCTTGGGCACTTCACCGCGCAGGTGCTCGCCGCAGCTGTGGACGACGATGGAGTACCGATCCCCGGAAAGCAGACGCTCGTGAAGGAGCTTTCCGCATGGATCGTACCGCTGTGGTTGGTGGCCGCCGCGGGTGTAATCGCGGGACTGCTTGTTCTCGGGCTCATCTGGTGGCTCGCGGGGCGCAGTGCTGTCCGCCGGAGCCGGAAACGCGATGATACGGATGCCGATCCCGGGCGCAGGAACTCGCGTTCGAGCAAGCGCCAGGAGTCCGATGAGCGCAGGGCTGCTCGAGAAGCACGGCAGCGTGGGAGCGAAGGCGAAACGCCGGAGCCCACAGGCAAGGACGGCGAGTCCGAGTACGGGGACTGACGCATTGGGAAGTCCCGGGCTACGGAGCCGCGCACGGTAGGTCGCGTGCGCGTGGGTGCGACGCGAGTGAACGCAAAGAAGCCCCCGGCGTGTGCCGGGGGCTTCTCCTTGAGCTTAAGCTTGATGTGAGCGTTCTAGTTCTGGGTGACGGTGTAGGTGACCGTGTCGACGTAGGTGCCGGGGTTGACGGTCCACGCGACGGCCGGAATGTCGTAGCTATCCGTGAAGGAGACGTTCTGGCCCTTGGCGCCAGTGGCAACGCCCAAGCCAGGAGCGTAGCTCATCGTCATGCCGAAGACTGTGACGAGATCGTTGCCAGCCACGGCCTTGTCGATGGCGAACGCCTTGTTCGAGGACACGAGGATACCGACTGCCTTCGCGGCGGGATCGTCGCCAGGGTTCAGCGAACCGAAGTCGAGCGTCTGGGCCGCGTCCGGAGTCGTGAGCGACAGCGTCAGTTTGGGGTTGACGACTGCGCGGACGGTGACGCTTCCAGATGCGGACTGGTTCGGTGCGCCGGCGCCAGGATAGACGACCGTGTCTGCGGTGGCATACGCAACGAGGCCAAATACGACGGCGACGATGAGGATGCTTACTACGACTAGCTTCTTCATTTGGTGCCTCCCTATTCCGGTCTTTCAGATGTGGGCGTTCGTCTGTCGTGTGCAGTACGTTTGCCCTGCCCTTGCAGAAGAACGCCGCGTGGTTCGCTTGGTGCTGTTTCGCGTCGTCTTCCCTTACAGTCTCTGAAATCGGCAATAGTGACGGAGAGCACAATGACGTCATGACAACAGGCATGAATGCGAGATGAACGGTAGCCGAACGGCACGGAAGAGCTGACGAGCGGAGCAAATGGGCACTTGCGGCTACGTGCGGGGGCTACTGCGCAACGGTGTAGAGCACCGTCGCAGTGAGCGGGACCGAGGGGTCTGTGGTCCACGGAGGGTTGAGCGTGTAGTCGTCGACCCACGACACGTTGGTGCCGATGGGCTTCGCGCCCGTTGCCGTACCCGTCACGACGAGGCCCATCTTCGCGGTGTCCCCGGAGATGGCACGTGTGATCGTATAGGCGAGCGTCGACGTGACCTGGACGGTGACCTGGAGCGGTGCGGTCACGACGCCCGGGTTAACGGCTCCGAAGTCGACACTCTGTCCTGCATGCGGAGTCGTGATCGACACGGAGAGGTAGTTGCCCGTGATCGTGTAGTCGCCGGTCGGGAGTGCCGTCGTTCCCGTCGGCACGCCGTTCAGGTCGGTTGTCCAGAACGTCATGTTCCCGGCGTTGTACGTTCCTGCGGGGGGATTCGTGATTCCGCCGATGTCGACATTGAACGTCGTCCTGTCAGGAATGACGGGGTTGCTGAAAACGATGCGCACGGTCTGACCCGTGACTGTGACTGTTCCCGGCGGGTCGATGGCTGTTGCTCCGGACACGATCGTGCCGACAGGGAACGTGATCTGGCATCCCGTCACCAGTTCCTTGTTGTCGGTGCGGTAGCGGCCGGAGGAATACACAGCACCCGTTGAACCCGCAGCGGCGGGCGTGACTGTCGTCTGGATAGCACCAAGAGTCTTCACCGCATGTACGGACGTTGGCAGCGCCAGCGCCAACACAAACAGGCCGAGGGTGAGCACACCGCCCATCAGCCGTTTCGCGTGCACAGTATGTAGTCGGGGTCGATGCATCAGATGTACCCGTGCTTCGCCAGGGTGACCCGTCTCACTAGTATAGTCGGTAAGAACTGCCGTTCGCTTCATGTGGTGCGTGACGAGCGGCAAGAGCTAGTTGCGCAGACTCCCGAGGGGAGCAGGTACGCGGCCACCACGCCGGACCAGGCGCGAGCCAGCCCAGGCGTTCACCGCCATGATGGGCGCCGAGCCGAACAGCCCTCCATACTCGACCGTGTCGCCCACGGATTTCCCGACGACCGGTATGAGTCGGGTGGCGGTGGTCTTGCCGTTGATGACGCCGATCGCGCATGCGTCGGAGATTATCGCGGCAATCGTCTCTGCGGGTGTGTCCCCCGGAATGGCGATCATATCCAGGCCCACCGAGCAGACCGCCGTCATGGCCTCCAGCTTCTCAAGGGTCAGGGCGCCGTCGTTGACCGCGCGCACCATGCCCATGTCCTCTGACACAGGTATGAAGGCGCCTGAGAGCCCGCCGATCGAGCTCGTCCCCATCGCGCCACCCTTCTTGATGGCGTCATTGAGAAGCGCAAGCGCTGTCGTGGTCCCGGGTCCGCCGCAGCGCTCAACCCCTATCGCCTCGATGATGTCGGCGACGCTGTCGCCGGGGGCGGGCGTGGGGGCGAGTGAGAGGTCGACAATGCCCATCGCAACGCCAAGCCTCCGGGCTGTCTCGCGCGCGATCAGTTCTCCCACGCGGGTGATCTTGAACGCCGTCGCCTTGATGGCCTCGGCCACGGTGGTCAGGTCGGCGTCCTCGGCAAGTGCGGAGACTACGGCGCGGACCACACCGGGGCCGGAGATGCCCACGTTGATGACCGCGTCGGCCTCGCCTGGTCCGTGCATCGCCCCGGCCATGAACGGGTTGTCCTCGACCATGTTGCAGAAGATCACGAGCTTCCCGCAGCCGAAGCCGTCTTCGTGCGCTGTGAGTGCGGCCGTTTCCCGGATGACCTCGGCCATGCGGAGGACCGCGTCCATGTTGATCCCCGCGCGTGTGGAAGCGACGTTGACCGACGAGCAGACGCGCTTCGTGCTCGAAAGGACGGCGGGAATGGAGTCGATCACGCGCCGGTCGCCTGCGCCGATGCCCTTCTGCACGAGCGCGGAGAACCCGCCGATGAAGTCGACGCCCACCTCGTGAGCCGCGCGGTCGAGCGCCACTGCGAGCGGGGTCACGTCGGTCACGTCGCATGCGGCCGCAAGGTTGGCGATCGGGGTGACGGCGATGCGCCGGTTGACGATGGGGACGCCGTACTCGGCCTGGATCGCCTCGGTGGTCGGTACGAGCTTCTCTGCACGTGAGCACACCGCCTCGTAGACGTTGGCCGCCATCGTGTTGAGATCAGGGTGGGCGCAGTGGTCGAGTGACATGCCAAGAGTGACCGTGCGTATGTCGAGGTTCTGCTGGGTGATCATCAGCAGCGTCTCGACGATCTCCTCGGGAGATAGGTTCATCGTTGCTCCTGTCGTGGTGCGAAGGGCCCGTCCGGGCCGTAGCGTCTAAATGCGGTGCATGTACCGGAAGACGTCCTCGCGCTGAAGGGTCACCTGTAGCCCGAGACCCTCGCCGACCTGCGACAGATGGCGCTGCAGCTCGTCGAATGGCGTGGCGTCCTCGTCGACGGTGACGAGCATGGTCATCGAGAAGATCCCGCTGATGATGGTCTGGCGGATGTCTTCGATGTTGGCGCCCGATTCTGCGAGCACCTTCGAGATGCCGGCTACGATGCCGACCCTGTCCTCGCCGAGGACGGAAAGGATAGCTGGCGTATGCATGATTCCCCTCCAGGAAGTGAGCTTGTGTGGCGGTTATACTCCCTTATACCGTGAGATGTCGCGCGTGACACGTGCGCGGAGAGTGGCAGAGGAGGCTTCACCGGCGTGGCAGTGCCCATCACACCCGTTCGCGTTGGCGATGTGGTCAAGCTCAAGAAGCCCCATCCTTGCGGCGGAAACGAGTGGGAGATCACGCGCGTGGGCATGGACATCGTGCTGCAGTGTCTGGGGTGCGGCCGCAAAGTGCGCCTCGTGCGATATGAGTTCGACCGGCGCTTTCGGGGCTTCGTGAGGCGGTCTTCGCACGAGCAGAACGACTCGTAGGGCTGTCTGCCTCGAGGCACGGACTCCTAGGAGCCGCCCGCCGCATCGAGCTTGCCCGGCACATCCATCTTGTTGAGCTGAAGGTGCACGTGGTCGCCATCGCTCTTGGTATAGGCGGAGATCTGGGGCGTGACGCGATTCGCCAGCCGACGCACCGACGCGATTGGGGTCACTCCTCCCACGACGCGGTCGCCTTCCGAGATTGTGACTTTGTCGACGTGAATGAGCACGACGTCGACCTCGGGCCAGCCGGTCGGCTGGATATGTATCTCGTAGTCGTCGTACTCGTCGTACAGCTTGTAGGCCTTCACCTTGATGACCTTGCCTGTGACCGGGGAGCGAACCTGCGTCCCGGCGACCGCTCCGACATCCGCCGCGGAGTCGGGTTTCCCACTGCGGTTGGACCTCCACATCCGCAGGACCGCGCCCGTGAGCTTCTGTGGGGTGCCGTCCGTTGATGCTGGCTGGGGTTCTCTGCCCGTCCCCTTGTTGTTGAACGCCTTCGTCATGTTCGCGTCGGGCAGGAGTGACTCCATGTGCAGTACCTGGTCACCGGATGCCTGGTGGAAGGCCAGCTCGGTCAGTTTGCTTGCGGGAACCGGCAGATACAGGTAGAGGCTGCGGTACGTGGCGAAGAACGGTGTGGGCGAGCAGTCAGCTTCGCCATACACAGCGACCTCCTCGGCAGGTATGCTTGGTTGGGTCGCCTGTGCCGAGGAAGGCGGTTCGCTTGCGTTGAGTCGCCATCCGACCAGCAGGGCCACGAGCACGGCGCCGCACAGGACGAGGGCCTGGAGTGTTTGGCGTCGCCGGCGGATCTGCCGCCGCCGCTCGCGCGCTGAGGCGCCGCGGAGGCGGACGCCCGTGTCGCGCATCGGCTCCAGCCTCGAGGCGCGTGCCGGGGACGCGGGGCGCACCCGCCCCTGCCCGTCGACCTCAAGTCGCTTGCGCTCCTGCGGGCTCACGGGAGAACCTGCGCTCTGTTGTCGCGAATCTTCACGTTCGTGCCGTGTTTCGCCGAAATGTCGGTCAGGCGTTCCAGGATGACGGTAGCCTCGGAACCCTGTACCAGCTTAGGTGCTCCGTATGTATCGAGGTAGACCGGGATCGCGGAAACGTCCGTGACGCCGCCGGGTCCGAGCGATGCATTGAGCACGAACGCCTCGCCGGTCTTGCGAGAGTAATGGTCGAAGACGAAATCGCCAAGGGAGTACGCGATGAGTCGCCCCTTGTAGAACTCGATGCCTTGTATGACATGAGGGTGATGGGCGAGCACCATGTCGGCCCCGGCGTCGATTGTCGCGCGCGCGTCACGGACCTGGTCGCCGTTGGCGTCGTCCTTGTACTCGACACCCCAGTGGAACGACACGAGCACGTAGTCGTACTTCTTCTTGGCGGACCGCACTGCCTCGGTGACGTTGTCCATATTGTTGCGTCCCTGCGCGAGGCCGGCCTTGCTCGACGTCGCGACGAATCCCGGCGGCAGGATGTGGCTGAATGCCAGGTACGCTGCGGTTGTGCCGCCGTCGAGCTCGATGACGGCCGGCTTCCACGCGGCGTCGCGATCAGCACCGGCCCCCGCGTGAGCGATTCCGGCGTCGCCGAGAGCGCTCACCGTGTCCGCAAGCGCGTCCGGCCCGTAGTCGAGAACGTGATTGTTCGCGATGGATAGGAAGTCGAAGCCGGAAGCCGTCAGGCCGATGATGGCGCGGGGGTCTCCTCGGAAGGTCACGTCCTTGTCGGCGTCCATCGTGCCGCCGTCCGACAGCGGACTCTCGAGATTTCCCACCGTGAGATCGGCCCGGCCAAGGAGGTCCGCGACGTGTCGCAACGGAGCCGCGCCACCGCTGGCGCGGATGAGCTCCTTTACGCGGCGGTCGAAGATCATATCGCCGACCGCAGAGATCGTGATCGTCGCGGGCCGGCTGGCCTCGGGATCGGGCGCAACTGTGTGCTCGACGGTCGCGACCGGGCGGGGGTCGGGCGGAGCGTATGCGCCGGGAGCCGCGGCTTCCGAATCTTGGGAGGACTTAGGGAGGCCGACCGCGAAGTAGACCGCAGCAACGGCGAGTGCGACCAGAAGGGCGGCTGCAGACACGAAGACGACGCGAATCCGGCTCCGACGGCGACGCCGGGAGCGCATGTCCGTCCGGTTGTGGGGGGAGTTCGACTGCATGCGGTTGGGTCGTGTCGGGGCCATCTTGCGCCCCCAGATTATAGCGCGCCGCGTCCCACAGCCCTGCATGTTGAATGATAGAATCGGGTCGTTGTCGCGCACACCCCAGGGGAGGCCGGATACCGCATGGAAAAGCTAGAGCAGATAATGCGGGCCGAAGAGTCCGCTCGTAGGGCGCTCGCGGACGCCACTGCGCGCGCAAGGGAGATTCGCAAGCAAGCTCTCGCCGAAGCGGACTTGGTTCTCGCGTCGGGAGCTCGAGAGGCCGCCGACGCCGCCGGCGCGGTACGCGCACGCATTCTTCGCGAAGCCGACGCGCAGGCAGCGACCGTCGAGCGCGACGCAGAGTCCGAGCTCGGCGCCTTGGTGAAGGCGGCAGAGACCCGGCTCGACAGCGCTGTGTCTGCCGTCGCCGACAGTCTGGTCGGGTGACGCGCGAGTGGCCATTGCCCGAATGCTCAAGGTCGAGGTCATCGCCCACGGAGATGTCATCGACGAGGCCGTCGAGCGGCTTCAGCGCGTCGGGGTCCTCGAGATCGTTCGAGCTGAGATCGACGACGAGCGCGTCACACCGTTCGTGCCCGATGAGCGCAGGCTCAACGAACTCGACGAGCAGATAGCCCGCGCCCAGTTCGTGCGCGATTTCCTTGGCAGGTATCACACGCCGGACATCGCGTTCGCATCCTTCATTGCCGAGAAGATCCACATCGCCGAGGACGACTTCGATCGCCTCGAGACGGATCCGGAGTTCAACTCGCTTTACCGTGAGTGCAACAGCATCGCCGCGCGCCTCGCCGACATCGAGCGCGAGCGGGCGCGCGAGCGGGCACTTGCCGAGGAGCTCGAGCCCTGGCGCGAGCTGCACCTGCAGATCAGCCAGTGGAAGGGCACGGGGCACGTCCGCCTGTTCACCGGCGTCGTTCCCGCGGCCCAGTCTGCGGCCATCCGGCAGAGCCTCCGAGACGCCGTCGACGAGGTCACCGTGGCCGAGGTCGGTGCAGCCGGCGACCGCGAAGCGTGGATCGTGATGGCGCACCGCGGCAGGTTCGAAGAGGTCCGTTCGCAGCTCGCGCTCACGGAGTTCACGGAGGTCACGTTCCCCGGACTCGAGAACTACCCGACCGAGGAGATCCACCGCATCGGGGAGCACCTCGACCATCTTGCGAAAGAGGAGGAGGGCCTCCGCGCACGCGCGCAAGAGCTCGAGTCCCGCCACGCTCATGCCCGCGCACTCGTGGAGGCGCTGCTCAGCCAGCGTGAGGCGGAATCGGTGCGGTCGGACTTCCACGCGACGGATCGCGCGTTCGTGGTGACCGGCTGGTTGCCCGAGGCGCGCAAGAGCACGCTTGTCGAAGCGCTCGCTCCGATCGGCTCCGACCTCGACATCGACTTCTCGAAGCCGACCGCAGACGACCTCGTGCCGGTCGAGCTCACCAACCCGTGGTTCATACGACCCTTCGAGGTGCTCACTGACCTCTACGGACGTCCTGCGTACGGGGCCGTCGATCCTACGCCGCTGCTCGCGGGCTTCTTCTTCCTGTTCTTCGGGATGTGCCTGGGGGATGTGGGATACGGCATCGCGCTGGCAGTAGCCGCTTACCTCATGAAGACCAAGCTCGACGTTGCCCCCGGCGTCAAGAAGTTCATGGATCTGCTCATCGCTGGCGGCATCTCGTCGGTTCTCGTGGGCGTGGCGACCCGGAGCTACTTTGCTCTTACGGTCGAAGAGCTTCCGGCGTTCTTGCGCTATACGCCGCTGATCGATCCGCTCGACGACATCATCACGCTTCTTGTCGTGTCCATCGCTATCGGCGTCGTGCACGTGCTCCTTGGCGTGTTCGTGAACGTGTACCTGCAGGTGAAGGCCGGGGCGTGGATGGACGCCGTGCAGGACGACATCTCGACCGTTCTGTTGCTGATTGCGCTCGGGCTCACGGCTGCTACGGGACAGGTCGCCTTCCTGGGATGGGGGGCGGTTGTCGCGGTAGTGCTGAAGGGCCACATCCTGGAGCGGCTGTTCGTGGACCGCGCGCCCGTTCGCGCACTGATAGGGATAGGCAGTGGTTTGCTGGGAATCTACGGTCTCACGGGCTTCATGTCGGACTTCTTGTCCTACTCGCGACTGGCCGCTCTCGGGCTCTCGAGCCTACTCGTAGGCCAGGTGATGAACTTGCTTGCCGGCATGGTCTCCGGAGCGCCGTGGGGACTCGGATTCCTCGCAGCCGCTCTCATCCTGATCGTTGGCCACACGTTCAACTTGGTCATCAATCTCCTTGGCTCATTCGTGCATCCTGCACGTCTGCAGTTCGTCGAGTTCTTCAGCAAGTTCTACGAGGCCGGAGGGCGGGTCTACAAGCCGTTCTCACGGCAACGCGCATTGTTGGTGCTCCACCCGGGGACGGGTGAGCAGGAAGGAGGGTCCCCCCAGTGAAGGACTTCGTTCTTGGGATGGGCGGCGCCGAGTGGGCGCTGTTCGGTGCCGCACTCGCTGTCATTGGCGGCGGGGTCGGGTCGTCGATCGGCATCACGTCGATCAGCAACACGGCCACGGGCATCATCTCGGAGGAGCCGGGCAAGTTCGGCAAGCTGCTGCCGTTGGCGGCAATGCCGGGTACCCAGGGCATCTACGGCTTCATCACGGGATTGCTCGTGCTGATCTTCTTCAACTTCTTCGAGGGTATCCCGGACCTATCTGCAAGCGAAGGCATCCGCATCTTCTTCGCGTGCTTGCCGGTCGCATTCGTATGCATGGTGTCCGCCATCTACCAAGGCGCGACAGCCGTGGGCTCAGCGGGAATGGTCGCGCGTCGCGACGAGGATGCAGGCAAGTCGCTCATCTTCCCCGCGCTCGTCGAGACCTACGCGGTGCTCTCGCTTATCGTCACCGTGCTCATGCTCATCACCCTCTCGAGTTAGGTAGCGCCGTGGCACTCGCTGACATACTCAAGCGCATCGACCGCGATGCCGAGGACGAGGCCAACGACGTTCTGTTGACCGCGGAGCGCGAGGCCCAGCGGCTGCATGCCGAGGCGGAGGCTACCGTTGTTGCCGATCACGAGCGTGAAGTCGCGCATGCACAGGCGGTAGCCCAAGACGACGCTCGCACCCGCATCGCAGGCGCTCGCCTGCGTGGGCGCGACCGGGTCCTTGGCGAGAAACGCGTGCTCATCGATCGGGTGCTGCATCGTTCGGTCGAGAGCATCGAGAAGCTGGCCGATGACCGCTACGCTACGCTCCATGCACGTGAGGTCGCGCGTGCGACTCGCGGTGGCGAGCGGATCTTGGTCGCGGAGGCGGATGGTCCGCGCTTGAACGCCACGCTTCCCGCTGCGCTGGCGGCTGTCGGTGTCGACGCGGAGCTGTCGGGAACGACGGGCGATATCGCGCACGGCGTGCTCCTCCAGGGCGAGCGCATGCGCATGGAGATATCGCCTGCCGCGATGGTGGACGCGCGTCGTGCAGAGCTGGAGGCCCTCGTGTCGAAGCATCTCTTCGGAGGTGACGTGTAGCCCGTGGCCCGCACGCGCGTCATAGCCGATCCGATCAGATATGGCTTCGCGGTCGGCCGCGTCCGCGTTCTCGAGACGAGGTTGCTGAGCCGGTCTCACTTCGAGCGTCTGCTCGACGCCCCCTCCTTCGTCGAGCAGAAGCGCGTGTTGTCCGAGACCGTCTACGGGGGCTATCTCGAGTCGGCGACGACCGCGGACGACGTGGAGCGTGCGGTTGATCACGCACTAGCCGATGTCTACGAGGACTTCCTCGAGAGCGCGAACCTCCCGGCAAGCATGGTCAAGTTCTTCCGCACGCAGCACGATTTCGAGAACCTGCGCGGCATGCTCAAAGCGGAGGCTGTGGGCATCCCAGCCGATGACCTCCTCAACGACCTGGGAAGCATACCTGCCGAGGACTTCCTGTCGGGGAATCTTCCGCAGCGGCTCGCGAAGATCGAGCGCCGCGTGCGTGCGAAGATCGAGCGCGACGACGAGACGCTGCCGGTCGACCTCGTGGATCCCGCCGTTGATGCCGAGATGTACGTGGAGATGTGCGAGGTGGCGGGAGAGTCCACGAGCGAGCACATACGTGAGATTGCGCAACTGGGGTCCGATTTGGCCAACATCAAGGCATTCCTTCGCACGCGGTCACGCAACATGCCCGTGGCCGAGGCCGAACGGTTCTTCGTACCGTGTGGCCATGTGCCTATCGCGAGGTTCATCGCGCTGTACCGGCTGCCGCTTGCCGATGCCGCTGCGCAACTGGCAGCGTTGCCGGCCCTGAGAGTCGCGGACCCGGCGGCGCTGCTGGATCCCGGTCGCGTCGACGTGCTGGTCGACGTTGCACTCGCGCGCGCACTGCGCGGCGCGCTCATGGTTGCGATCGGCCCCGAGCCGGTCATCGGGTATGTGTACGCGCGACGCGCTGAAGCATCGATGCTGCGAATGCTGCTCATTGGCAAGTTGTCCGGCGTGAGAACCGACGTGCTGCGCGCCCGGCTAAGGGACGTGGCCTGATGTCTGCATCGGCGCAGATCGCCGTTGTGGGAGACGGAACGAGTGTGGCGGGGTTTCGCCCGCTGGGCTTCACGGTGTTTGCGGTGCGTGAGGCCGCCGACGCGCGTGGCCTGTGGCGAGACCTCTCGAGCGGGAAGTACGCGGTGGTGTTCGTGACAGAGCCCGTGTGGGATGCCATCTCGGACCTCGCAGCTGAGGTGCTCGACAAGGCGGTTCCCGCCGTGACGGTGATTCCGGGGGCGGGCAGTCCCGGAGGACTTGGACAGAAGAGACTCGATCGCGCCATCGAGCGCGCACTTGGAACGACGGTACTGATCCGGGAAGAGGACTGAGTTCATGGAGCAAGGGAAAATCGTCAAGGTCGCCGGACCGCTCGTTGTCGCCGAAGGGCTCTTGCGCTCCAGGATGTACGACCTGGTACGCGTAGGGGACGAGGGTCTCATGGGCGAGATCATCGAGATGCGTGGTGACCGGTGCTCGATACAGGTGTACGAGGAGACCGAGGGCCTCGGCCCCGGTGACCCGGTCGAGTCGACCGGCGCTCCGCTGTCGGTCGAGCTCGGGCCGGGCATGCTCGGAGCGGTTTACGACGGCGTCCAGCGCCCCCTCGACGCGCTCGAGGCGACGGTCGGCGCCTTCCTGAAGCGCGGCATCAGCGCCCCGGGTCTGGACCGCGAGAAGAAGTGGACCTTCCACGCGACGGCCAAAGCCGGCGACACGGTCTCCGAGGGTGACGTGATCGGCATCGTGCAGGAAAACGAGGTCATCACGCACCGGATCATGGTGCCGATCGGTCTGTCGGGCAGGGTTCAGCATATCGAGAGCGGCACGTACACGGTCGAACAGCCGGTGGCGCACCTGCTCGCCGGTGAGAAGGGCGAAGTCGATCTCACGATGATGCAGACCTGGCCGGTGCGTGTTCCTCGGCCATACAAGAAGAAGCTGTCGGTCGCCGAGCCGCTTGTGACCGGCACTCGCGTCATCGATACGTTCTTCCCGCTCATGAAGGGCGGCGTTGCGTGCATTCCGGGCCCGTTCGGCGCCGGCAAGACGGTCACGCAGCACCAGATCGCCAAGTGGAGCAACGCAGAGGTGGTCGTCTTCATCGGCTGCGGTGAGCGCGGCAACGAGATGACCGACGTGCTCATGGAGTTCCCCGAACTGATCGACCCGTATTCCGGCGAGCCGCTGATGAAGCGCACGGTGCTCGTAGCGAACACCTCCAACATGCCCGTGGCGGCACGTGAGGCAAGCGTCTACACGGGTATCACGATGGCCGAGTACTTCCGCGACATGGGCTACAACGTCGTGTTGCAGGCCGACTCGACGTCGCGCTGGGCCGAGGCCATGCGCGAGATATCCGGTCGACTCGAAGAGATGCCCGGCGAGGAGGGCTTCCCGGCCTATCTCGGCACCAAGCTGGCGGCGTTCTACGAGCGGGCCGGCAAGGTCTCCACTCTCGGCGGCGCGCTGCCGCCGGGCAGCGTCTCGGTCGAGGAGGCGGCATCGGAGAAGTCCGTCGGCGACGTGGCGGAACCTGCGGCCAGGGAGGGTGAAGAGGATCACGAGCGCGTCGGTTCGGTGTCAGTCGTCGGCTCGGTCTCTCCTCCGGGAGGGGACCTTTCCGAGCCCGTCGTGCAGAACACCCTGCGCGTCGTGAAGGTCTTCTGGGCGCTGGAAGACCGTCTCGCGTATGAGCGCCACTTCCCCGCGATCTCGTGGCTCACGAGCTACTCGCTCTATCTTGACAAGATCACGCCCTACTGGCGCGAACATGTCGGGCCTGAGTTCCGGCTCCGCCGCGACCGCTGTATGGAGATTCTGCAGCGCGAAAGCGAGCTGGTCGAGATCGCCCGTCTCGTCGGCGTAGAAGCGCTCTCCGTCGAGGAGCAGCTGCTCATGGAGACCGCGAAGTCCATTCGCGAGGACTTCCTCCAGCAGAACGCGTTCCGCGACGACGACCAGTTCACATCGCTGGCCAAGCAGAACAACCTGCTCCAGATGATCCTGCTGTTCCACGAGAAGGCGCTCGAGGCCGTGCGAAACGGAGCCTTGCTCAAAGACATCTTCGCCGCGCCGGTCCGCGAACGCATCACGCGGGCGAAGTACCTGACCGAGGAAGATGCGGGAGTATTTGCCGAGATCGCCTCCGACATCGAGACGCAGCTTGTCGCCGAGGGTGTCGAGGAGGGAGTCCGCTAGATGGAACGCGAGTACATGACAACACGCGACATCGTCGGCCCGCTACTGCTGGTCGAGGACGTAGAAGGCGTCACTTACGGAGAGCTTGTCGAGCTCGACTTCCCGGACGGGACTCACTCGCTCGGGAACGTGCTCGAGGTGAACGGCGACGTCGCTCTCGTGCAGGCGTTCCAGGGCACACAGGGCTCGAATCCGAGCGAGACAAAAGTGCGCTTCCTTGGCCGGGGCATGACGCTTGGCGTGTCGCGCGACATGCTGGGCCGCGTGTTCGACGGCCTCGGTCGCCCGCGCGATGGCGGCCCCGAGATCCTGCCCGACGTGCGGCTCTCGATCCACGGCGCGCCGATCAATCCGACCGCGCGAGACTTCCCTGACGACTTCATCCAGACAGGCGTCTCTTCGATCGACGGACTCAACCCGCTCGTGCGCGGGCAGAAGCTGCCGATCTTCTCGGCCTCGGGCCTTCCGCACAACCAGCTGGCGGCGCAGATCGCGCGCCAGGCAGCCGTTCTCCAGCGGTCCGACGACCCGACGAAAGTCGGTGCCAAGATGGAGGGCGAGTTCGCGGTCGTCTTTGCGGCCATGGGAATCACGTTCGAGGACGCCGACTTCTTCTCGAGCGAGCTGCGCAACACCGCGGCCATCGAGCGCGCGGTGCTCTTCCTGAACCTCGCGGACGACCCGGCCGTCGAGCGTATCGCGACCCCGCGCATGGCGCTCACCGCAGCCGAGTACCTCGCGTACGAGTGCGACATGCACGTGCTCGTCATTCTCACCGACATGACCTACTACTGCGAGGCGCTGCGGGAGGTCTCTGCCGCGCGCAAGGAGGTCCCCGGTCGTCGCGGGTATCCCGGCTATCTCTACACCGACCTCGCGACGCTGTATGAGCGTGCCGGCCGCATCAAGGGGCGCAAGGGCTCCATCACGCAGATCCCGATCCTGTCGATGCCCGAGGACGACAAGACGCACCCCATCCCCGACCTGACCGGCTACATCACCGAGGGCCAGATCATCCTCGATCGCAACCTGCACCGCCGTGGCGTCTACCCGCCGGTCGCAGTCCTGCCGTCGCTGTCTCGTCTCAAGCAGAAGGGCATCGGCCCGGGCAAGACGCGAGAGGACCACGCGGACCTCAGCAACCAGCTGTTTGGCGCCTACGCCCGTGGCATCCAGGCCAAGGAGCTCGCAATCATCCTCGGCGAAGCAGCTCTGTCCGAGTCGGACAAGGCGTTCGTTGCGTTCGCCGATGCATTCGAAGATCGCTTCATCCGGCAGGGCGAGCACGAGGAGCGCACCGTCGAGGAGACCCTTGCGATCGGCTGGGAGCTCGTTGCGCTGCTGCCTCGCAGCGAAGTCAAGCGCATCAAGGACGAGTTCGTCGAGAAGTACCTGCCCGTCGACGAGCTGGCAGAAGAGCCGGTCGCCGAGGAGGTCAGTGCGTGACGCTGGCGCCCTGGATAGCGCTCTTTGTGCTCGTTGCGCTGCTCGGCGCGATGCAGGTCGTAGGCGTGCGCGCTCTCGAAGCGTGGGGCGTGCAGCCCTCGCGGGCAGTCGTGGCGCTTCGTGCGGTGAACTTCATGGCCGTGGTCGTGGTGGTCGCATACGCCGTGTGGTGGAAGGTGGCGAGGTAGCGTGGCGCAGTTGCGGGTGAACCCCAACCGCATGGAGCTGCTCAAGCTCAGGCGTCGCCGCGCCGTGGCCGAACGAGGACACAAGCTGCTCAAAGACAAGCTTGACGAGCTCATGAAGGAGTTCCTTGGCAGGATCGGCCAGAGCCGCAAGGTGCGCGGAGCGGTCGAACGCGAGCTGGCGGGCGCTTACGGCATGTTCGCCATCGCGCGCGCAGAGGCAGGACGGGCGAACCTGGCGCAGGCGCTTTCCGCCGGACAGCCGGTGGGTCTTGTCGATGTCGTCGAGCGCAATGTCATGAGTGTTCGCATCCCGCACTACACTCCGCTTCCCATGCCGCAGCCGGGCGGCTACTCGCTCGTCGCGACGCCGGTGGTGCTCGACGCAGCGCTCGATTCTTTGGCCGAGGTCGCGCCAAGGCTGATCGATCTTGCCGAGCGCGAGAAGGCGATCGAACTGCTCGCCGCCGAGATCGAGACCACGCGCCGACGCGTGAACGCGCTCGAGCACGTTCTGATCCCGCAGCTGGCCGAGGCCATCCGGGACATCGGCATGAAGCTGGAAGAGGCGGAGCGAGGCAACCTGACGCGGCTGATGAAGGTCAAGGACATCATCGCTGCCCAGGAGGCCCGTGGGGCAGACCGATAGGCTCTCGTACGCTTGCACGCCGGAGCCGTCGGGCCGCCAAGGAAGGGGATCCATGTCACGCCGCCTCACTGTGACGAAGGCCACAACGCAAAGAGCTAAAGCCCCCCTCTGAGCTGGCCGATAAAGCTATTGTCAGGATTCAAATGAGCCTCCTGACTTAGGGATTCGCTCCTCACCGTGGCGCCCCTCCACCAATCGGAGCTGATTCCGTCTCCGGACCCCGGCGTGTGAAGATCGCCGGGGTCCGAGCATTTCCCCTGGGCACGCGGAGTTGCCCTACGGCGTCGAGGCGAATGACTCGGGGTGGCGAAGCGCGCTCACCTCTGCGAAGACGTCCTCGGCCAGCTTCTCCCGAACGAGGAGCCGCTCGATGAGCGCGTCGGTCTTGCGAATCCGCTTGCTCATCCGCTCAAGGAACTGGAGTGCGATCTCCGGGTTCGCACGGATCCCCGCTTCGAGATCCTTGCGGGATACCTTCCGGAGCTGGACGTCGCCGACTGCGGTTGCAGTCGGCGAGCGACGCGCCACATCAAACAGCGCCATTTCGCCGAAGAACGCGCCGGGGCCGATCTCGGCCAGCGGAGTCACGATCTCTTCCGATTCGTGCGTCGCCGTGCGCGTACGCCGGATTCGCCCGGATTCGACAACGAACATGGAGCGGCCCGGTTCGTTCTCGGAGAAGACAACAGCGCCGTCTTCGAACTGCTTGATTCGTCCGACATCCTCAAACACTACTCTGTCCACTCGTACTCGGCTTCCGTACCCCAAGCAGGCGCTTCCTCTCGTCGGCAGTCGTGGCCGAAGAAGGCGCGCCTAGGTGATTCCCGCCATCGCCGTCAGGACGAAGACGAGCAGCATCGCAATCGCAATCCCGACGTTGAGACCGATGTCACGCACATAGCGCTGGATGGCGAGGCGGGCGCTCGCGAGGCGCCTGTTGTCCATGTGATCGTCGATTATCCAGGGGATGCGCTCCTGGATGATCGACTCGATCACGGTGGTGGCCGTGTCCGAGAGCCAGCCTCCCGCTCTCTCGATCTTGGTGAGGCCTCCTGCGCGGTAGGCCGATACGACTTCTTGGCTTGGAACGGCCTGGCCGACACGGTGCCCGAGCCGGGCTGCCGCGAGCGATCCGGCCTGGTAGGCGGATGCGACTTCCTCTCTTGGAACGGCCTGGCCGACACGGTGCCCGAGCCGGGCTGCCGCTTGCGATGCACTCCACGAAGGAATCGATTCGCGAATGAGCACATCGAATCTCTCTTTGGCCATGATGTCGTTCATCTCGCGAGCTATCTCGCGCAGGATGTTTTCGCCTCTCATGCGCCGTGGCGCGAGTTCGAGAGCGAGGTCGGTGACGGGTTGCCGCCACTTCTCCACGCGGATCATGGATTCGTTGAGTGCTACCCTGAGAGGCTCGATCCGACCGGTTCGGGCGAGCTCCGCCACCGCGTCGATTCGCTCGTCGAACAGCCGGGTGGCCATGTACATGGCGGTATCGCGGACCGAGTTCACGTACTGCTGCCGAAGCGCCTCGTCCATGTCGCGGGAGTTCTCGGCCTTCATGACGGCGGCATCGACGGCATGCCGCACGGTCTCGTGACGCTCACGCTCGATGATGACGTACGCGGTCTCGATGAACTGCTGGTGTCGGAGTCCCGGTGCCCCTGTTCCGAGCGTCACGATCACCCGCCGCCAGTTTCGCTGGATTCGCACGCCATAGCGGGAGGTCATACGCAGCGTGCGTATGATTGCCCTTGACATGAAGCCCGTGTATGCCTCGTAGGACTGGTTGGCCGAAACGCAGAAGGCCAGGAATGCCCTTGCCGTGCGGCGATACCAGTAGTCGATGCTGAGCCACGCCGGGAAGTGCGCGTGGAAGAGCCCGAAGCGTACACCGACGATCACCACCGTTGTGCCTATTGCGAACGCGATGAGCACAGCCATCAGGTCCCCGCCAGCGAACAGCACGAAGTGGTCCAGAATCTCAGAGTGCAGGCCCCATGTGTGCAGGCCGGGTGATATCACGCCCTTCAGCATCAGGTTCGGTGCGAGACCGAGGGCTACGATCGGTACCGCCAGTGCGCCCATCGCAACGAGCATCCGAGCAGGGGCGTCCTTCACGCCGGGGAACTCCTGCTTCGGTTTGCCAAGGAAGACGAACACGATGAGCTTGATGAACGAGGCCGCCGTTCCTCCGCAGGTGAGCACGAAGATCTTCTCGGCGACGGACAGCGCAGTAGCCTGTCTAGCCAGCCCCGTGGAGTGGGCCGCGTGCGCGAGGTGGGAGGCATGCTCGACCGCCTCGACGAGCCCATGGTGCAGGAGGGTCTTGCTGACGAAACCGTTGAACAGCGGCACGCCTGTGATGCCGCATGCCGCAATCAGCGTAAACAGAAACGTCAGCGGCATCTTTTTCCACAGTCCGCCGAGCTTGTACATGTTGAGCTCGTGCGTGCGGAAGTACACTGCTCCCACGCCAAGGAAGAGGCAGGCCTTGAATAGCGCGTGGTTGACGATGTGGTACAGCCCGCCAGCGAAGCCCATGGCCCCGTGCGCCCCAAGGTACCCGGCGACACCGATGCCGGTGATGATGAAGCCCATCTGACTCACGCTGTGATAGGCGAGCATCCGCTTCGCGTTCTCTTGCAGAAGCGCGAGCACCACACCGATGAACATCGTCGCGATGCCGATCCAGATGACGGCGAAGCCCAGCTGCGTCGTGAAGTGCCACAGCTCCTCGGCCACCTCTTCCATGATCGGAGGTCGGAACAGTGCTGTCACCACGCGGAAGATGCCGTACGCCCCTGCCTTGATCATGATGCCGGAGAGCAGAGCGCTGGCCGGAGAGGGGGCCACCGGATGCGCGTCAGGAAGCCAGACATGCACCGGCACGATACCCGCTTTGACTCCGAAACCTACGATCATGAGGATCGCAGCGGCCCACATGAGCAGCTCTTGCCCCTCCGCCATGGGCACGGGTCCCAGATGGCCGGTCGAGCCGAGCCCGAATGTGATGAAGATGCCAGCGACCAGGGCGAACCCGCCCATCACCGTCATCCAGAGGTACTTGGTCGAGGCCTTCAGGGCCTCCGGCGTCTCGGTGTGGACCACGAGCCAGTACGCGAGAAGGCCCAGGGCCTCGAAGAACAGATAGAGAGAGATGAGATCGCCGGCGAGCACCACGCCCATGTTTGCCCCGAGTACGGCCAGGTTGACCGTGAAGTACCGGTCGCGCTTCTGCTCGTGCTGCATGTAGGAGCCGGCATAAAGAGTCGATGCCATCCAGACGAACGACGTGAACAGCGCGAAGAACATCCCGAACGAGTCGACCTCGAAGGTGATGTGCCCGAGCAGCACCGGGATCTTCGAGCCGACTATGTGGTGCTCCGCCACAAGCGGTATGAGTGCTACCGAGCCAAGGAAGGTGAGGCCCGTGACGACAACGGCGAACCAGTTCCGCAGCGGCTCAGAGCGACGACCGAGAGGTCGCGCCAGCAGCGCCGCCGCGAACGGCAACGCGACAATCGCCGCCGGAATCGCGCTGTATGTCACGTGGCTCTCCACAAGATCCTCCTTTGGGGCCTACGGCAATGTCTCGGCGGCGAGCTTTGCGAGCGAGAGCGGTAGTCCGGGAGCCCACGCGAAGATTCCAAGGACGACGGTGAGTGCGGCTCCGGCCAGTAGCGGACCGAGCATCGTCCAGGGGGCTTCGAGTCGGGTCGTAGCCTCTGGGAGATCGCGCACGATCGGCGACGGCTCCTTCAGGTAGGCGGCGTAGACGATGGGAAGCAGGTACACGGCGGCAAGCAATGCCCCGCCAAGGAGCACCGCCAAGTACCAGGGCTTTTCCGCGTCGAGGATGCCGAGGCCCAGATACCACTTGCTTGTGAAGCCGGAGAGCGGCGGCGTGCCGATCATCGAGAGAGCTGTGAGAGTGAAGACGCCCATAGTGATGGGATGCTGCTTGGCGATTCCGGCCATCTCGCTCACCTTGTGAACGCCCGCCCGCTTTATCACGATGCCGACGCAGAAGAACAGCGTCGCCTTCATGAACGCGTGGTTGGCGATGTGGACCAAAGCGCCGGTCGTTGCGTTGACGCTCAGAAGCGATGCGCCGAAGATCACGTATCCCATTTGGCTGATGGTGGAGTAGGCGAGTCGACGTTTGAGGTTGTCCTGGGCTACGGCGAGCACGGCGGCGGTGATAATGGTCGCTGCGGCGATCAACCCCAGCGGGACCGCCACGCCGAGCTCCCTTAGCAGCGGGATGCCGAAGACGTTGTGAATCACCCGCAGGATGCCGAAGCTGCCGGCTGCCACCATGATTCCGGACAGGACCGCTGAGAAAGGTGCCGGAGCGGCGGGATGTGCGTCGGGTACCCACCCGTGCAACGGCATGAGGGCCGCCTTGACGCCGAAGCCCGCGATGAAGCACCAGAAGACGGCGAGCAATGCCGTCCTGCTGGACTTGGATGCGGCGAAGAACGCGGTGCGTCCGAACTCCTGCGAGTCGGCGAGGAAGTACGTTCCCATGATGGCGAGCAGCACGAAACCGCTGCCGATGATGATGTAGGTGATGTACTTCGTGCCGGCCGCCATCGCCTCGGGCGTCTGCTCGTGGACTACGAGCGGATAGGTGAGTATCGAGAACAGCTCGTAGAAGACCAGGAACGACAGCAGGTTGCCGGCAAAGGCGACACCAAAGGTCCAGGAAAGCGCCAGCATGAGGAAGGAGAAGTAGCGGTTCTTGCGGTGCCCGTCTGCCATGTACCCGATCGAGAAGACTACCGCCAGCAGCCATAGCACGCTCGCCGTGATCGCGAAGAGCACGCCGAGGGGGTCGACACGGAGGTGCATCCAGATGGTAGGCGTCATCTGGAACATGCGCATCCCGTATGTCTCGCCCTCGAGCGCTCCCGGTATGAGCAACGCCACGAGTCCGGTCACGAGTGTGACCACGAAGACCAGGCCGACCGCGCGAGCACGCTCCGAAATCCTCGACAGCGGAACGACGAGAGCTGCGCCGAGCATCGGCAAGAACACCACTGCGGGGAGTACTGCTGAGGGATTCATGAGCCCACCACCCCGATCACTCCTCTCACAATCCGAAGAAGTACTCTACTGCCGTTCGAGCCAGGGACAGAGGCATCCCCGGGACCTCGGCGAAGCTGCCAAGCAGAATCACGTACACGGCGCAGATGAGCGTTGGGAGGAGCAACATCCAGTGGGCCTCCTTGATATGGAGGCTCGTACCGGGCGGTACCTTGAAGAACGCCATGTAGATGATCGGAAGCCAGTACGCGGCGTTGAGTATCGAACTCGTAATCAGCACGACAACGAATACCCAGCCGCCCATCTCCATCGCACCGAGAGACAGGTACCACTTGGTGATGAACCCTGCCGTGAGAGGCACGCCGATGAAGCCGAGGGCGGCGACGGTGAATGCTCCCATGGTAAACGGCATCTGATACCCGATGCCGGCGAACTCGTGGATGTTCGTGCGTCCGGTTGTTTTCTGGATGGCCCCGGCAACGAAGAACATGGTGATCTTCATGAACGCCTGGTTAGCGATGTGGACGATTGCGCCAAGCGCTGCCAGGGGGGTTAGCAGCGCGGCGCCAAGGATGATGTAGGAGAGCTGGCTGATTGTCGAATATGCGAGGCGTCGCTTGAAGTTGTCCTGGGTCAGCGCGATCGCGGACGCCATGACGATCGTGAACGATGCGGCGGCGGCAAGCCACACGCCGATACCGAGCTCCCTCAGCAGCTCCACGCCAAAGACGCAGAACACGACGCGCAGTATGCCATAGACCCCGGCCTTCACAACGGCCACTGCGTGCAGAAGGGCGCTAACCGGCGCCGGAGCGACCATTGCCGACGGCAGCCATCCGTGCAGCGGCATGATCGCGGCCTTCACGCCGAACCCGATGATGAACGCCGCGAACAGGAGTGTGAGCCCCTGTGTGCCCGCCGAGATGTCGAGGATTCCTCGCCCGCTAAGCGTGAGCGTTCCCGCCCACTGGTAGGTGACAGCGGTGGCGAGCAGCACGAACACACCGCCGATGAGCGTGTATGCGAGGTACTTGCGGCCAGCCGCCATCGCCTCCGGAGTCTCCTCGTGCACGACCAGTGGATACGTGCAGATTGTGAGCATCTCGTAGAAGAGGAACAGTGTGAGGAGGTTCTCGGCAAACGCGATACCGACCGTGGTCGACACGCACAAGGCGAAGAAGCCGAAGAAGCGAGCCTGCTCGTGCTCATTCTTCATATAGCCGATTGCGTAGAGGGTCGTGATCAACCACAGCGTCGATGAGACGAGAGTGAAGAACATTGCGAGTGCATCGACCCTGAATGCTAGACCGATGCCAGGCGTGAACTCGACGAGCGAGTATCTGTAGACTGTGCCGGCCAGCACGCCTGGCAGCATCGAGAAGATGAGGACGAGCTTGACGGCCGCAGTACTCAGGCTCCAGAAAGCCCTCCAGAAGGGACGTGAACCACCGAAGAACATCAGAAGTCCGCACGCGAGTGATAGCGCCGGTGCGAGGAGCGGTCGAATATCCCATACTTCCATGTCAACCCCCGATGGGCGCCAGCATGCTTCTTACGGCGGGCTCGATGAAACTGAGCGGGATTCTGCCGAAGATCCCCATGACGAGACAGAGAATCGCAAGCACGACGACGGGCACAAGCATGGAGATGGGAGCCTCGCCCACCTCCAGGATCTCCGGGTGCGTTGGGGCCATGAAGTAGAACGCATTCACCATCCGGATGTAGTACACGAAGATCAGCAGCGCACCGAAGAGCAGGAGGATCGCGAACAAGAGCCTCCCTGCCTCAATGGCGCCCAGGGCGATGTACCACTTGCAGAGGAAGCCTGCCGTAGGCGGGATACCGACGATCGATATCGCGCCGATCGCGATTGCCGCCGTTGTGATCGGCATGGCTTTGCCGATTCCCCGGAGATCTCGAAGATTGCGATAGCCGGTCTGGTGGATCAGAGCTCCTGCCCCAAGGAAGAGTGTCGCCTTGATCAGCGCGTGGTTGAAGATGTGCACCGATGCACCCATGATTCCGAACGGTGAAGCGAGACCCAGTCCCATGAAGATGTAACCGATGTTGGAGATTGTCGAGTAGGCGAGCATCATCTTGATGTCCTCTTGGACCATCGCGAACAGCGCGCCCGTGACGATTGAGATCGCGCCTAGCCACATGAGCACGGTATTGAGCGATGAGAGGTCGAACAACTGAGCCGCATACAGGATCTGGAACATCCGCAACATGCCGAGCACGCCGATCTTGACCACGAGGCCCGACAGGATGGCACTCACCGGTCCGGGGGCGATCGAGTGTGCGTCGGGCAACCAGATATGGAGGGGGAACACCGCCGCTTTCATTGAGAATCCCAGCGTGAGCGCGGCTACCGCAACGGCCGCGGGGAAGGGCGCGACACCCCCAAGTCTCGTTGCCAGGTCCGTCATGTTCAGCGTACCGGTCAGGGAGTACAGCAGGCCGATGGCGAGCAGGACACACAGCGACGAGATTGCCCCCATGATCAGGTACTTGAAGCCGGCGAGTTCCGCGATGCGCTCACCCGTTATCGCAACCAGCGCGTAGCCGGCGAGCGAGAGGACCTCGAGGAACACGAACATATTGAAGATGTCGCCGGTGACCGCGAAGCCGTTCATTCCTCCAAGGCAGAGCAGCACCAGCGCGTAGTAGTACGGAATCCTCTGCTCGGGGATGGCGTGTTTCGCATAAGCCAAGGAGAACAGGAGCGCGAGCCAGCCAACGAGGCAGATGACCCCGATGGAGACGCTGAACTCATCGAACCGCAGCTCGATGCCTAGCGGCGGTGCCCAGCCGCCCATGTGATACGAGAAGGATCCCTGCGTCGACACACGGTAGGAGAGTACGACCGCCGCCAGGGAGACGATGCTGAACACGAACAGCGCCCAGTATCCTGCGAGCTGGGTCCGATATCTCCCGACTATGGGAGTAAGAGCGGCGCCGACGAGAGGGGTGATGATGAGTACCACGGGCCACTGGCCGCCACCCATCGCTACTCAACCCCCCACAGGTCGTCGGACTCGATCGTCCCGTACTGCTCGTAGATACGGATGATCAGACTGAGTGCGAGCGCTGTGGTGCTGAATGCGACAACGATGCCCGTGAGGATGAGGCCCTGGGGAAGCGGATTGGCGAAGGGCGGAGCCGCGCCGTGGCCCATGATCGGAGCATCACCGTCGGTCACGATCCCCGCCGCCATGACGAACGCGAAGACCGCAGTCTCGATGATGTTGAGCCCGAGGAGCTTCTTGATGAGGTTGCCCTTGGCGATGATCGCGTAGAGCCCGATAAGGAACAGCAGGACTGACGCGACGTAGTCGATATTGGCCCACAGTTCCTTCATCCGTTGCTCCCCTCCATGGTCCAGTAGACGGACGCGACGATCGCCGCGCCTCCGATTGCAATGCCGGCCTCGATGACCGTGAGGAAGGGAACCCGGAGGAACAGCCACCGGCCATCGATGGGATACGAAAGGTACTCGCCAAGGAGGGCCATTCCGGCGACCCCGACCACGGCGAACAGGAGCACGGCGGCGGGCTGCAACCACGGGCGGATCCGTTCGGGCAGCAGCTTCTGCGCCTGCTTGCTCCCCTGGACGAGGCTCGTGGCGATCAGAAGCGCGCCGATGATCGTGCCTCCCTGGAAACCGCCGCCCGGCGTGGAGTGGCCGTATATGACCATGTAGACCGAGAAGACCACGATGAATGGCGCCAGCACGCGGACGATGAATCGGGTGACGGGGCTAACCGGGGTTGCGGGCTCGGCGGGCTGTTCCTGCTTGGCGGTACGCGGAATCAGGAGCACGCCGAAGACGGCCATCATGGCCGTGAAGATGACGGTGACCTCGCCGTCGGTGTCGTAGCCTCTGTAGTTGAGGATGATGGCGGTCACGATGTTCTCGCATCCGGTCTCCTCCGGGCCCTCTTCGAGGTAGTGCGGGACGATGTGCGTGTAGGTGGGGTTCTCAACCGAGCCGATCGGCGGAAGCAGGGACACGGCATACAGAAGGGGTACGGCCGCCAGTATCAGCAGCGCCAGGGTGAGTGCGCGTCTCATCGCTCTCGCCTCGTTGTCCGGGAGACGGCAATGAGGAACAGCACCGTCGTGACTCCGGCGCCCACCGCAGCTTCGGTAAGAGCGACGTCGGGCGAACCTCTGAGCTGCCACAGAAGACACATGATGAGGCTGTAGGTCGAGAAGATGATCGCTGCGGCGAGCAGGTCCTTCGTTCGGATGACCGCCAGTGCGCATGCGATGAGAAGGCCGTAGAGGACCAGGTCGAACGCGCGACTCATGTCTGGTCACCGTCCGCCCTTGGGCTGCGCGTCCAGGGGGCAAGCCCCGATCTGAAGGCCGCACGAGCAAGGGCATGGCCTGCAGTGGGGCTCGTGAGGAGCACGAACGCCGCAATCGCCAGGATCTTGAAGGCATCGGGTTTGAGTCCCGTGTACACGGCGAGGGCGACCAGGATCGATCCGGCTCCGAGCGTGTCGCATTTGGTCGCCGCATGAGTCCTTGAGTAGAAATCGGGCAGGCGCAACATGCCGATCGTTCCGACGAGGAAGAAGAAGGCCCCGATGCAGGCGAACACGATGGTTATCGCCATTACGATGGGATGTACGTTCACTGCTGCCACTCCTCCTCGAATCGCCCGGTCTCGAGGAATCTCGAGGCAGCGAGCGTTGCCACGAGATTCAGGAGGGCGTAGACGAAAGCAACATCGATATACAGACCGCGATCGAAGACGAAGGCCAGCAGAACGAGTACGACAAGCGTCTTCGTTCCCACGATGTTCACGGCGAGGATCCGGTCGACGGCAGTGGGGCCGCGATACGCCCGGTAGAGACAAATGAAGGCATTCACGAGCAGGAAGATAGCCGTTCCCCAGAAGAAGACGTCCATGCCACTACTCCTCGAAGACCTTGGCGATTATGTGGTCGAGCTTGCGTGAGGCGATGTCGTCGGCGAACTCGCGATCGAGGCAGTGGATGAAGAAGACGGAGCCGTCCACGTCTACCGTCAGCGTGCCCGGCGTGAGAGTGATCGAGTTTGCCAGCGCGACTCCGGAGACCGGTCGCTTGAGCGCTGACAGATGCTCGATGATCAGGGGGTCTATCGGCAGCCTGGGATCAAGCACCTTCTCGGCGACGTAGATGTTGGCCCAGACTATCTCCTTCACCAGGAACCCTACATAGACGAAGAAGCGTCCCGCTTGACGTAGCGTGAGGTAGGGCGCGTCGTCCTCGGTCCAGAGAGTTCGTTCTGTGAACCAGGCCACGAGCACCGACAGGACGAGGCCGGTAGCCAGTCCGCTTGGGTTGAATGAGCCGAGTATGAGAACCCAGAAGCCGAACAAGACGATGGAGAGCTGGAGCACGGCCATCAGACGCTGCCTTCTAGCACGCGCTCGACGTGCGGGGCTGCCCCGGTTGCGATCTTGCCCGCCTTCGCCTCGCTCAGACTGGACTGCGCCAGCGCGAGCAGGGATTCGGCGTCGCACGCTGGCTCCGGGCAGGTGGCAATGCCCGTGCTTATCGTCTGTCGAGTGACGGGTTCGAGCTCGTCGCCCTCGAACTCGGTACCGGCGACGAGGTTCTCGAGACGCCGAGCGATCAGATGCGCTTCGTCTTGGGTGCAATGGGGGCAGATGAGCGCGAACACGCCGTCGGCATGTCGGGCAAGCACGTCGGTGCTGCGGACCGAGATCTTGGTTACCTCGGCCAGATGCTCAAGGAGCAAGGCGGCCCGATGGCTGCCAAACGTTTCCTTGAATACTTTGATGTCATCCAGTTCGATCAGCAGAAGCGCCATGCTCCCGCCGTAGCGAGCTCTCCGCCGGGTCTCCTCCTCGAGGCGCGTGGCGAAGTAGCTTTCCGAGTACAACCCGGTGAGCGGGTCGTACACGGACGTTCTCTCGAGCTCCTGGGCGTGCACTCCCTGTCTCTGGGTGAGGATCCCGACGATCAGGCCCGTCACCAAGAACACAGCCAGCCCGACGGCGGACTCCGTGACCACATCGGTGGTCAAGCGGGAGGCTGCTGCGAGCGCGTGGAATCCGAGGAGAGCTGCCGTGATGGCGGTCATCAGAATCGCGCCGCTGGCATGGTAGGTGAGAGCTGCGACTATGACGGGCACGCCGTAGAGGGGCCACAGCCAATGGAACTCACCGGTGAACTGAACGAGGAGTGCGACGAATATCGTCGATAGTGCGATAAACAGCAGTCGGTGGAGATGAATTCGTGAAGCCATCACTGCCCCCCCCAATACAAACAAAGCAGTACGGCGGGGGCGTCCACAAAGCCGATTATATACCCTCGGTGGCGCAGAGTGCAGTTAATCGTTGTTCATGCACAGTTGGCGTTTCATGCGGGCTGTAGTGCGTGTTTGGAGGTTGTCAGTCGTCACCGTAACCACTCTCCGGGCGCCTACGGATGGGTCGTGCGTGCTTGCCGCCCTACTCGGTCTGACCGGTGAACGCGAACGACGTGAGCAGCAGGGCGGGGACGTAGCTGCCGCTTAGCTCGCTGCCGAAGAGTCGGCGCTCGCGGGTTGCCCCCTGGACGCCCGCAAGCGCCTCGACCATGGGTTGGGTGAAGCGCAGGTTCTTGAGCGGGCGCGTCAGCCTCCCGTTCTCGATCAGGAACGTCCCGTCGCGTGTCATGCCCGTTAGCGTGACGGGCACGGGATCCTCCACGTTGGCGTAGTGGAATCGCGTCACATATACGCCATGTTCTACAGCTCCAACGAGATCGTCGATCGTGGCATCGCCTGCCGAGAGTTCGAGGTTCATGGGCATGGGGCCGTGTGGGTTGGGCGCGGGAAGAGCGTGCCCGGTGTTGTGCGTGCCGGTTCTGGCCGCCCAGTATGAGTCGGTGACGGGCTTCCCTATGACACCGCGGTCCACGAGGGTGACCTGTCTGCGGGGCACGCCCTCGAAATCGAACGGGAGACCCAGGGCGTGCGTCGCCAGCGCGTCGTCGACGATCGTCACGCTCTCCGACATCAGGCGCTGACCGGAAGTGCCACTCATGAACGAGCGCCCTTCCTCCACGGCCTTGGCGGAGAACCCCACGTAGCCAAGGAACTCCAGGATGTCGGCGACCGCTTCCGCGGCCAGCACGACGGTGTAGGCGCCGGGCTCGAGATCGCCGGGATCCGCCGAACGCTCCGCAAGCGTTGCCGCTTCGTCGCCGAGAGCCGCGGGTGCGAGGCCGGAAGAATCCGGGCCCAGGTACGACGCCCAGCCTGCGCCGCCATCACTGCCCATGGAAAGCACGGTCGCGCGGACGCCTGTGGCCGTGCCGGCGACATCCGTTCCGCGCGTGTTTGCGACCGCGATCGCATGCTCGTTCGCAGAGACCGTACCCGCGGCGACGAGCGAACGCGACGAGGATTGGTCTATGACGGAACGGGCAGCCAGTGCGCGCGCTTCGGCGTCGAAGGCGTCAACGACTGCGCTTGCAGCTGCAGGGGCCACTTCGCTGGGTCCCGGCAGCCCCGGGAAGCTTGCGTCCTCGGGTGCCGCCGCAGCCGCGCGGGCGGCGGCGGCGCAGCACGCGAGAAGTCCGTCATCATCGACGCGGCTCGTCGAGGCGACACCGATGCGTGTGCCAAGGACCGCGCGGACGGAGACAGAGACGCCGTTCTCGGCCACGTTCTGATGGATGTGGTTGTTCGCGAATCGCGTGAGTGCGGTGTTGCTGGCCGAGACGAGTGCCTCGGCCTCGTCCGCCGACGTGAGTTCGAGCGCGCGCAGTGCCAGCCCCCGTGCGAGGCTCTCTTGAGCGGTCATCGGCCCACCCCCACGGTCACGCCGCGGAACCTGGCGGGCGCGGCACCATGCGCGACGTGAGCAACCTGCATGGGCTCTCCCTTGCCGCAGTTGTTCAGTCCCCATACCTTCCAGTGGTTTCGCGAACACACGGCATCGCACGAGTTCCAGAACTGCGGAGTGATGCCGGTGTAGTTGGGGCTCTTGACCATTCTGCCGAGCTTGCCGTCCTTGATCTCCCAGCCTATCTCGCAGGCGAACTGGAAGTTCAGGCGCTTGTCGTCGATGGACCACGAGTTGTTAGTCTCTATGTAGAGGCCGTCCTCCGTGTCGGCGATCAGGTCGTCAAAGGACCAGGCGCCGGGCTCGAGGGAGACCGTGTTCATCCTGATGAGCGGGATGCGATTCCAGCCGTCTGCCCGCATGCAAGCGTTGCTCGTGCGCCCGATCGTGAGCGCCGATTCGCGCGATGTCAGGAAGCCGGAGAAGAGCCCGTCCCGGATGATGTAATCGCGCTGGGCCGGTACGCCCTCGTCGTCGTAGGCGTAGCTCCCGAGCGACCCGGGTACGGTGGCATCCGCGGTCACCGTAACGTGTTCGGAGCCATAGCGAAGCACGCCCAGGTCCCGCAGGTCCAGGAAGGACGTCCCGGCGAACGCGGCTTCATCGCCGAGGACGCGGTCGAGCTCGGTCGGGTGTCCGACGGACTCGTGAACCTGCAGCGCGAGCTGGCTCGCGTCGATGACGAGGTCGGTCGTGCCGCTAGGGTAGTAGGGCGCCGAACGGAGGGCGGCAGCCTCCTCGGCCACGCGCGGTGCGTTGCCGAGGAGATCGAGAGCGAGGATCGTCTCCCATCCGCCCTGGGTCCATGCGCCGCCGTGCGAGTTCGGGTAGCTGCGCGGGAGCACCTCCCCGTCACCGATAGCGTGCGCGACGATCCCGGCCCCGGACTCGACGTACTCCTGCTCGATGAGACTGCCTTCCGAGGACCCGAAGTACTTGTGGACCTTGTAGAAGCCGAGGTGCGCCTTGGAGAGCTTGATCGACGGTTCCGCACGAAGTGCCTCGTCGGCGGCGAGCAGCAGTGCCAACTTGTCCTCGACACTGATCGCGAACGGATCGATCTCACACGCTCCGCGCCAGCTGTCCTGAGCCACCGGGGCATCCGAGAGCCGCACCGATGCGGCTGGCGCGAGGGTCGAAGCCCGTGCTATGGCGACCGCGTGTCTTGCGGTCTCGGCGACGTCTTCGCCGTCGATTCGCGACATGGCCGCGAATCCCCAAGCTCCGTCGCAGATCACGCGAATGCCTATGCCGAAGGAAGTGGCCGACTCGATTCCCTCGACTCGGCCGTTGGCTACCGTGATCTCCTCGTGCGTCGTGTCGACTACTCGCACGTCCGCGTAGGTGGCGCCGGCAATCTGGGCAGCATCGAGCGCGGCCGAGACAACGTCCTTCACGTGGTTCCTCCCCCTCATGACCTCCGTCGGTCGATTCGCGTTGGCATGGATGTACCCGTCGACAGCGCGTGCCAAAAACGATTCGCTAGCGTGTGTGCGAAGCCGGCTGGAGACGACGTGCCGCGTCTACGGCAAAGAAGGAAGGGTGCCTTCCTGCCAGTCGCCTGCTATGCCAGCAGGGGGGGTTGTGCGTGGAATCCACGGATAGCGGCGCGCACCCACGTAGTCTCTTCGGTCGACCAGAGGGGATATCTTGACGAAGTCCCCCGTGCGCGGAGCGTGCAGGAAGTACCCGCCGCCGATGTAGATTCCTACGTGGTGGACGGGCGAGCCAAAGAAGACCACGTCACCCGGGAGCAAGGCTGCCGGAGCGATCTTCGCGCCCATGAGGAACTGACTGCCGGAGTAGTGGGGCAGTTCCACACCGTGCTGTCGATAGACGTACTGCACCAGGCCGGAGCAGTCGAAACCTGCCGGTGTTGCACCGCCCCAGAGATACGGTATGCCGTGGTATGCGAGGGCGGTCTCCACCGGCGTGCCCGCCACGACAGAGATCCCGGCCTCGTTGGCTCCCGAGAGGATCGCCCTCAGGAGATCCGACTCTACGAGCTGGCGGCGCAAGGCTTCCTCGTCGAGCAGGGACAGGAGGTCCGCTTGTGTCGCAGAGAGCATCTCCTGGCGTTCTTGGATCCTGAGCAAGATTTCGATCTGGCGTGCCTTGAGCTCGAACTCGATCGCCTCGGCTTGCTTCGCGGCTTCGGCGAGTCCGGTTGCGGTCTGCTCGACTAGCTCCTTCTGTCCCTTCAGTGCCTTCGCAACATCGGCGTCAGCCATGCCGATCGTGTTGAGGAACTGCACGCGGGCAACGAAGTCGGACAGCGATTTTGAGTCGAGCAGAACCTCGATGGTGGCGAACGTGCCCTGCTTGTAGATCGCGTTGGCCCGATCGTTCAGCAAGTCCAACTGAAAGTCGTAGGCACTGGCGGCATTCGTGAGATCAACCTGGGTAGTCACGGCTCTCTGCTGGGTGTTCGCGAGTCTTTCAACCGCGGCGTTGTACGCCTCGGAAGCGATTGCGAGCTCGCTGTCGAGAGCATCGAGCTGTGCCATGAACTCGTCCAGTCGCGCCTGTTTCTCGGCCAAGTCGCGTCTGAACTGCTCGGTTTCGGGGCCCAGGGGAACGTCGATTGGCTCCTGCGAGGGAGTCGGGGGGGTGCGGCCGGTGTCCGGCGCGCTGGCGGTTGGCGTCTTGGATGCGGGAGCCGGGACGGGTGTCGAGGTGGTTTCGGGCGCCGCGTAGACGGGTATGCCGAACGCGAGCACGGCAACGAGTGCGAGTGCCCACGTACGACGCATCATTCTTCCGCGTAGTACCGTCATCCAACCAGGCCCTTCCGTACATCCGGCTTCCCAGCCACGTGTCGCGATTCCGCCCGTGGCGACGCGCCATGAATCCAGCTAAATAGTCTACCACAAACCTGCAGGTCACGTTCACAAGTACCGACCGAGCAGGCGTCCTGCACGCCATGCCTGCACGCCATGGTACGATACGTATCTTGCCATTCTCTTGCCAGAATTGGAATCTCCACATGGAAACCATGCAAATCGGATGCCGACCGTGCGGGTACGAACATGGGTGTATGCTCAACGTGGGTTCAGGAGGCTGGGATGACTGATCGGGGGAAGGCCGGGTCTTCTCAAGCATGGGGGGTAGCAGGGGGTAAGGGCAATGGAACTGCGCAGACGGTGTCTTATGCTCTGCCTGGCGGCGGCGATGCTCACAGTGACTGTGACAGGCTGCTCCTCGGCAGATGATGTAGGTGGTACGACCGGGCATCCAAGGAGCGAGCCTGCAGAAGCGGGGGGCGAGTGGATCGTCGGGACCTGGACGGTGCGCCACGAGCTGCTCACTGTCGATCCCGAGATCATGCGCCCGGCGGCGGAGCGGGACGAGACCACGTGGTCTTGCACGCTTGAGGGAGGCACGCTCACGCTCAAGACCGCGAAGCATACCTACACGGGCCCGCTGGTGGTCGACGGCGACTCGTTCAGCTACGATGCCAAGGCGACATACCTGGATGAGGCCGGCGAGCAGTGGACGAGCGTCATCAAGGTGGACGGGACGCACTCGGGAGAGACTGCGTTAGCCGCCGAGATGTGGGGCGAGATCAGCTCGGCCGAAGAAGGGGTGCTCTACACGGCGACCTGGAGGCAGATCGGCCTCAAGACGGCTGACAAGTAGCGGACCCTCGTAGAGTAGAGACGGTTGACGCTGCCCGTGCGTGGGGGCGGGATCGCCGACATGATCTGGTCGTGATCCAGCCGGATTTGCGCCGCTCTTGGCGGGTATGATATACATACAGTCCGCCGAAGGGCGGCATGCATTGCGGGGTGGAGCAGTCTGGTAGCTCGTCGGGCTCATAACCCGAAGGTCACAGGTTCAAATCCTGTCCCCGCGACCAGAATCTTCGCAGGTCCGAGACTCACACAGTCTCGGACCTGTTTGCTGTGTGTGATCCGTCGGGCGTCGGTCCCTCACGGGGCAGCTCCAGCGTGAAGACCGAACCCTCACCGAGGGTGCTACGGGCCTCAAGAGCGCCGCAGAGCAACTCAGCAAGGTGCGCCGAAACAGGTAGGCCGAGGCCGGTTCCCGCGGTGTTGCCTGCATCGGGGTTCCTCACCTGGTAGAACTCGTCGAACACGCTGTCGAGCTCCTCGGGAGAGATGCCTCGGCCGATGTCTCGCACGGTGAATCACACCCTCGATTTGTCGGGGCAATCCACCTCGATCGTCGCGGACCCGTGTGAGGTGAATCTCACGGCATTCGACAGCAGATTGAGCAGGATCTGCTCGAACCGCATCTTGTCGGCCACGATCTCGCCGCATCCCGGTGGGATTTGCGCTCGCAGCTCCAGACCCTTCGCGTCGGCCGCCGGGAGCAGGGTCGCAACGAGCCGTCCGACGACCTCCGCGATGTCGACCACCTCCGGGCTCAGAGTCACCTGCCCGGCCTCGATCTTCGACAGATCGAGAATCTGATTGATGAGTCCGAGCATGTGCTTCCCGGAGTTGCTGATCATCCCGGTCTGCTTGAGTTGCTCGTCGTTCATCGGACCCGCCAACCCCTGTGCGAGGATTCCCGAGAAGCCGATTATCGAGTTGAGCGGCGTGCGCAGCTCGTGGCTCATCGCCGAGAGGAATTCGCTCTTGGCTCGGCCCGCCGTCTCGAGTTCTGCCGTGCGTTCGGTCACCAGCCGTTCGAGATGGGTGTGGTACTCTTCCAGTTCTCGTTTCTTGTCCTCCAAGACGACGAGTGTCGTGGAGAGTTCCAGCACGACCAGGAAGATCGCCCCAAGCATTGCCACAGCGGTCGTGACTATCCACGGCCACACAGGCGTGGGCTTGTCCGGCGCGAAACTACTCGGGAGCCAGATGATCGCAGACAGTCCGGCCCGCCCCAAAGAAGCCCACCAACCAGTAGTAGGCGTGCCCTCCGACTCGAATGAACTCGCGGCGATGAAGCAGCCCATACGCTGCCGGGGCTGTTAGTGCGAGCATCTGGGCGAGCGTGCCCAGGGCTCTGGAGTTTAGGACGGCCAGGAACAGGACGAGCAGGAGCGTGCAGATTGCGAGGATGGCCAAGCACGCGCGCGCGGCCGAGAACGCAATGAAGTACGAGAGGGCTCCGGCGACGAGAAGCAGGACCCCGGCAAGCATGGTCATCTCGAAGAGTGCGCCCCACAGGCCGCCGGCGGTCTCCGAGGCAAGGTAGAAGAGGGGTGACAGGCCGAAGAGAACCCAGCCGAGGGTGAACAGATAGAGGTAGCGGGGCTCTCGCCTTCTGATGTAGATCTCGACGGGGAAGGGAAGCACTACGAAGCACGGCGCGGCAAATACGTACATCGCATACTCGAGCATGAGATTCGCAACGCCTCTCTGCGCTCGCCCAGATGGGGCGTGTTCGCCGTCGCTTCACCGTGGTTCATCATTCCCTGTCACTGACCACAGGAAACTGTTTCCCCGCACCGCAGGGGCGCGCTTCTGGCGGCGTCCGACACAGCCGGGAGGGGACTCGAACTCTCGGACCTGCGGTCTGGTGGGGGTACGATTCGGAAGCACACGCTATATACTGCTGGAGGCAAGGGGCGCTCGAGGCACCATGCCCGCAGTTCGAAAGGAAGGGGGCACACATCAGACTCAGTCCGGCAATCACACGCTCCAGTCCGATTCCGTTCTTCACGAAGCGAGGCGATAGAACTTGAGCAGAATGAAGAGACTCTCCCTGTTCCTCTCCCTATTGATGGTCGCGGCGATGATGCTCACCGCATGCGCCGCCAAGGACGAGGGCACTTCCGGTTCGACCTCAGGCGGAGACGATAAGATCATCATCGGCGCGGCTTTGTGTCAGACCGGTATACAGGCGCCGCTCGACGAGCCCGCTCTGCGCGGCGCGCAGCTTGCCGTCGACGAACTCAACGCCAAGGGCGGCATCCTTGGCAAGCAGGTCGAGCTGTTGAACATGGACGGCAAGAGCGACCCGGTCACGGTAGGCAACGTAGCCAAGCAGATGATCGACAAGGGTGCGGCAGCGATCATCGCTCCGAGCGACTTCGATTTCGGTGGCCCGGCCAGCCGCGAGGCGCAGAATGCCGGCGTCGTCGGCATCTCGCCGTGCGCGTCCTCTCCGCTGTACGGTTCGGCCGCTCTTGGCGACAAGCAGTTCACGATGTCCATGTGGAACACCACGATGGGCGCGGCGACTGCCGAGTACGCCTACGACAAGGGCTACAAGTCCGCGTACGTCATCACCGACGATTTCATCGACTACACCAAGAGCCTCAGCCGCTACTTCATCGTTCGCTTCGAGGAGCTCGGTGGCGAGGTCATCTTCGAGGACAGCTACACCCAGGGTCAGGCCGACGTCTCCGCGCAGCTCGCGCGCATCAAGGCGCTTCCCAAGCAGCCCGACTGCATCTACGTGTCGTCCTACATGCCGGACCTCGCGCTCATCATCCGTACACTGCGCGAGAGCGGCATCGATGTCCCGATCGTCGGTGGCGACTCCTACGACGATCCGGCGCTGTTCGAAGCGCTTGGCGCGCAGTACGGTAACGACATCGTCTTTGACACCCATGGCTACCTGTCGGACGCTGCGAACCCCAACTACGGCGCGTTCGCGACCGCCTACGAGGCGAAGTTCGGCAGCGCTCCGGATGCCGTGTGGATCATGCCTGGCTACGACGTCGTGATGTTGCTTGCGACGGCCATGGAAGAGGCCGGAACGACTGACGGCGCGGAGGTTGCTAAGGCAATGGAGACGACCGAGTTCGATTTGCTCACCGGGAAGCTCAAGTGGTCTGACGCCGCTTCCGGTCACGAGCCGAACAAGGCGGCCGCGCTCGTCAAGATCGAGGGCGGCAAGAACGTGTTCATGGAGTGGGTCGTACCTGAGAAGATCCCTGCTCCGTAGGTCCCGAGGAACACACGCTTCAAAGCGACGGAACACCTCAGGAGAGAGTCCGGAAGCGGGCTCTCTCTTGGGGGTTTCGCGACACTCAACGGGCGCGAGCCCGACTCGTGATTGTGGAGACCTGCATGGAAGCAGAGCACAACCAGATCAGCACGCTTGAGATACACAACCTGTGCAAGTCCTTCGCAGGCCTGAAAGCAGTCGACGACGTCAGTTTCGATTTGCGCACGGGCGAGATTCTTGGTCTGATCGGCCCGAACGGGTCGGGCAAGACCACACTCATCAACGTCGTGACAGGTCTCCTCCGCGCGACGAGCGGGACGGTGACCGTCGACGGCATGGTGACGACCGAGAAGCCACCACATCGTGTCGCGCGCGCCGGTCTTGCGCGCACATTCCAGACCATCCGTCTGTTCCGCGAGCTCACGGTTCTTGAGAACGTCGAGGTCGCGGCGGTCAGCATGGGCAACTCGCGTCGTACGGCCGTCCCCCTCGCCAAGGAATTGCTCGTCGAGATGGGCATCGAGGAGTACGCCGATCGCCTTGGCAGTGAGATACCCTTTGGCCATCAGCGCAAGCTGGAGATTGCACGTGCGCTCGCCATGAAACCGAAGTTCCTGCTGCTCGACGAGCCGGCCGCCGGTCTCAACGAAGAGGAGAGTGACCTGCTTCTCGGGCTGCTGAGGTTGATTCCCGAGCGCAAGAACGTCGGCGTGCTGATCGTCGAGCACGACATGCGCCTGATGATGAATCTGTGCGACGCCCTGCACGTTCTCAACTACGGCAGGACCATCGCTCACGGCACGCCGGAAGAGGTGCGCTGCGATCCAGAGGTCGTCAGTGCCTACCTCGGAAGCAGCGCATGAGAGAGGAACCCATGCTCTCGGTCACGGATCTGCAAGCTTCATACGGTGCGATTACCGCACTTCACGGAATCTCGCTCGAGGTCAACGAGGGTGAACTTGTGGCTCTCCTTGGCACGAACGGCGCGGGCAAGTCGACCACGCTCAAGTCGATTTGCGGCGTTCTGCGCCCGATCCAAGGCTCGATCGAGTTCCTTGGCAGGAGCATCGCTAACAAGAAGCCCGAGGCTATCCTCCGGCAGGGCATCTCGATGGTGCCGGAGGGACGCGAGATCTTCACAAGCCTCACCGTGGCGGAGAATTTGCGGCTCGGCGCGTTCACCTCGTTCGAACGCACGCGCTACCAGCGGGATCTGAAGGAGATGTTCGAGCTCTTTCCGATCCTCGAGGAGCGTATGAACCAGCCCGGCGGTCTGCTTTCGGGCGGCGAACAGCAGCAGCTGGCCATCGCGCGGGCGCTCATGAGTCATCCGAAGCTTCTCATGCTAGATGAGCCGTCGCTCGGTCTGTCGCCGACGCTCGTTGACCAGATCTTCGAGCTCATCTCGGTGTTGCGCGAACGTGGCATGACGATCCTGCTCGTGGAACAGAACGCCGAGCGGGCACTCAAGATCGCCGACCGCGTCTACGTGCTCAAGACCGGGCAGTTCGAGTTCACGGGCACACCCGAGCAACTATCGAGCGAACTGGATATCGCCGCGGTCTACTTCGGCGGCAGCAACGACGGAACGTGCGAGGTGACCGTGTGAGCGGCGAGTTTGTAATCAACACACTCAGCCTCGGGAGCCTCTACGCTCTCATGGCTCTCGGGCTGGTGTTCGTGTACGGCATCCTAAAGCTCGTGAACTTCGCGTATGGCGAGTACATCATGGTCGCCGGGTACACGATGTTCGTGCTCGGGCTGTACACGAGCACACCATGGTGGGCGACGATGATTGCGGCCGTGTTATTCGCGGCGCTGACCAGCTACTTGACGGAACTCGTGGCATTTCGGCCGGTGCGTACGAAGTCGATGACCGCCATGCTCGTCACTTCGTTCGCGATCAGCGTTCTGCTCCAGAACGCGGTGCTCCTCATCGTGTCGCCGCGGGCGCGGGCGGTGGCCTTGCCGGCAGCGTTCAACGCGTCGGTCTCGGTCTTCGGCGTGGTTACGCCCCTGCGCAACGTGGCGACCATCGTGACCACGGTCGTGCTGCTGAGCGGGCTTACGTTGCTCATGAAGTACACGGTGCTTGGCATCGCGATGCGTGCGGCGGCAGACAAGTTCACGACCACGCGACTCATGGGCGTGCAGGCCAACCTCGTCATTTCGGTGGCCTTCCTCATCAGCGGCTTTCTCGCGGGAGTCGTCGCGATCTTCTGGGTCGGACGGTCGGCCTCGGTCGACCCGCTCGTTGGGGCGGCCCCGCTGCTCATCGCCTTCATCGCGACTGTCATGGGCGGTATGAACTCGCTCCTTGGAGCGGTCGCGGGTGGGTACGTGTACGGTCTGCTCTTCAACGTCCTGAGCATCACGCTGCCCGCGTCGATGGTCAACTACCGCGACGCCTTCATGTTCGTGATCGTGATCCTATTCCTGCTGTTCAAGCCCGAGGGCTTGATACGGGGCTCCTATACCGAGGAGCGTGTCGGATGAGTTCACGACGAACCGTCCTCGATATGCTTCGGGAGCGCTCGACCATGCTCGGTCTGATCGCCGTGCTGGTCGCCGGAGCGTTCGTGATCACCGCCGTTGCCCCGCGGGTGTTTGCGGATGTCTACACTTACTTCTGCGTGAGCGTGATGATGGTGCTCGGCTTGCAGATGTTCATGGGCAACTCCGGGATTCTGAACTGGACCTATGTGGGATTCGTGGGCATCGGGGCCTTCGTTGCCTCGATCATGTCGACGCCGTCCTCGGTCAAGTCGATGGGCGTGCCCAACATGTACCCGGTCCTCGTTGACCTGCAGATGCCGATCCTGCCTGCGCTGTTCGTGGGTGCGCTCGTGGCCGCCGCGATCGCGGCTGTGATCGCGTGGCCGCTCATGCGACTGTCCGACGCGGTCGGCGTCATCACGTTGTTCGCGACACTGATCGTAATCCACGTGATCATGACGCAGTGGGACAACGTCACGAACGGGCCGCGCACGTTCTTTGGCGTGCCGTTCTTCACGACGCTTCCAATCGCGGTGGCGGGTGCGTGTCTGACGCTCGTTGCCGCGCACATCTTCAGGGAGTCGGGTCTTGGCCTGCGCCTGCGGGCATCGCGCGACGACCGGCATGCGGCCAAGGCGATCGGCATCAACGTGGTCGCGGTGCGCTACTTCTCGTTCGTGTCGAGCTCGTTCGTGGCCGGCCTGGCCGGCGGGCTCTGGGCGCACTACATCACATCGTTCTCGCCCAAGTCGTTCTACATCATCGAGGCGTTCTTGCTGCTCACGATGCTTGTGGTTGGCGGTTCAGGCAGTATCTCGGGAGCGGTGACTGGCACGGCGATCGTCACCGTCATGCGCGAGCTGCTGCGCCAGCTCGAGGGCTACCTCAACAACTCCGGCGTGATCTCGTTCGAGGTCTACGGGCTGACCGAGTTGGCCGTCGCCATTCTGCTCGTGATCATCCTGATATGGCGACCAGAAGGCATCATCGGCGGCCGGGAGATCCGGCTTCCGTTCCTCCGTAAGAAGTAGCTTCTGCGACGGGAGGTCTTTCCGATGAATGAACTGACCCGCGACAAGGCATTCTTCGCGTTCTCGCCCGAGGTCGCCCCGGTGCTCAAGGTCAAGCAGGCCGAGGAGATCCGGCTGCAGACCCACGACTGCTTCAGCGGCCAGCTCAAGACTGCGGCCGACACGCTCGAGACGCTCGACTGGAGCATCACGAACCCGGCCACCGGGCCGGTCTACATCGAGGACACCAAGCCTGGCGACCTGCTGCGCATCGACCTGCTCGAAGTGAAGGCCACCGGTCCCTCGGTCATGGTTGCCGTGCCCGGCGTTGGCGGCATGGGCGACATGATCACCGAGATGGAGACCACGATCCTGACCCACACCGAGGACACCGTGATCTTCAAGGACCTCATCGAGGTCAAGCAGAACCCGATGCTCGGCGTGATCGGTGTGGCCCCTGCCGAAGGCGAGATCCCCAACAGCACGCCGGGCAGCCACGGCGGCAACATGGATTGCACTCTCGTGACCACGGGCGCGAGCCTGTACCTGACAGTCGGCGTGGAGGGTGCGCTATTCGGCTGTGGCGACATGCACGCGGTCATGGGCGACGGCGAGGTCATCATCTGCGGCGCCGAGACACCCGGCGAAGTTCGACTCACCGCGCAGGTGGTGGCGATTCCCGGACTGCCGACCCCGCTCATCGAGAACGACGAGATCGTTGCGGTCATCGCCTCGGCAGAGACCGTCGACGAAGCCTACAAAGACGCTCTCAAGCTCATGCTCGGGTTCCTCAGTGACGTTGCGGGAATGCCGCTGAACGACGCAGCGATGCTCATGAGCCTGGTCGGCAACCTCAAGTTCTGCCAGATCGTGGACCCGCTCATGACCGTGCGCTTCGAGTTCCCGAAAAGCGTGCTCGCGAAGTACGGCTTCGTGATGCCGAGGTAGGACTACCGCCGACCCTCGCGTCATTACCGTCCGCTACCCGATCTGTGCGTGGTAGCTCTGCAACGAGCGGACGCCCTCCTGCGACTCACGGCGGGCGAGCATCCCTTTGGCCGCCGCCGTCGCCGCTGATGTCGTGGTGATATACGGCACCTTGCCGCGGATCGCCGCTTTGCGGATGTAGGAGTCGTCGAACTCGCTCGACTTGCCCGCGGGCGTGTTCACCACAAGCTGGATCTCGCCGTTCTTGATGGCGTCCTCGATGTTCGGCCGACCTTCGTGCAGCTTCAGGATCGGTTCGGAATCGATGCCGTTCTCGGCCAGGAACGCATGTGTTCCCGCGGTCGCGACAATCCGGAAGCCGAGTCGTCTCAGGTCCGCCGCGGCGAGCAGGATCTTGTCGCGATCGCGCTCGGCGACCGTGATCAGCACGGTTCCCTCGGCAGGTAGCTGCTGGCCGGTCGCCTCCTGCGCCTTGTCGAACGCGAGACCGAACGAGCTTGCCATGCCAAGGACCTCGCCGGTCGAGCGCATCTCCGGGCCCAGCAGCGGGTCGACCTCGGGGAACATGTTGAACGGGAAGACGGCCTCCTTGACCCCGAAATGCGGCACGTCTCGATGGGTGAGCTCAAGATCGGCCAGCTTGGCGCCGAGCATCACCTGGGTCGCAAGGCGGGCCATCTGGATGTCGCAGACCTTGGAGACGAGCGGGACGGTTCTCGACGCGCGCGGGTTGGCCTCGAGCACGTAGACCGTGTCGTCACAGATCGCATACTGGATGTTCATGAGGCCTATGACGCCGAGTTCGATCGCGATGCGCCGGGTGTACTCCTCGATCGTCTTGATGTGGTGCCCGGGAATCGTCACCGGCGGTATCGCGCATGCCGAGTCGCCCGAGTGCACGCCCGCGTACTCGATGTGCTCCATGACCGCCGGAACGAACGCGTCCGTGCCGTCGGCGATCGCGTCCGCCTCGCACTCGAGCGCGTTCTCGAGGAAGCGGTCGATGAGGATCGGGCGCTCGGAGGTGACACCGGTCGCCGCGGCGACATAGCGCCGGAGCATCGCCTCGTCGTGCACGATCTCCATGCCGCGCCCGCCAAGGACGTAGCTCGGTCGCACCATCACCGGATAGCCGATGCGGTTCGCGGCGGCGAGGGCTTCGTCCAGCGTCGCGGCCATGCCGGCTTCGGGCATGGGGATGTCGAGCCGCTCCATGATCTTGCGGAACCGGTCGCGGTCCTCGGCGAGGTCGATGGTCTCGGGCGACGTGCCGATGATCGGCATGCCCGCCGCCTCGAGTTCCCGGGCGATGTTCAGCGGCGTCTGCCCGCCGAACTGGCAGATGACGCCCTCGGGGCGCTCCTTGGCGTAGATTGCGAGCACGTCCTCGACGGTGAGCGGCTCGAAGTAGAGTTTGTCGCTCGTATCGTAGTCGGTGGAGACCGTCTCGGGGTTGCAGTTCACCATGATGGTCTCGAAGCCCAGGTCGCGCAGTGCGAACGCCGCATGCACGCAGCAGTAGTCGAACTCGATGCCCTGGCCGATGCGGTTGGGACCGCCGCCGAGGACCATGATCCTGCGCTTGTCGCTTACGGGGACCGAGTCCTCGGCGTTGTACGTGGAGTAGTAGTACGCTGCGTCCTCGACGCCGCTTACAGGCACCGGCTGGTAGCCGTGCTTGATGCCGAGGGCGAGGCGCCGTTCGCGCAGCGTCGCCTCGGGGATGCCAAGGAGCTTCGCCAGGTAGGCGTCCGCGAACCCGTCGCGCTTGGCCTGGGCGAGCAACTCGTCGGGCAGGTCGCCGCCCTTGTGGGCGAGCACGCGCTCCTCGAGCTCGACGAGCTCGCGCATCTGCTCGATGAAGTAGGCCTTGATGTGGGTGCGCGCGTGCAGCGTCTCGGTGTCGGCGCCCTTGCGCAGCGCCTCGTACATGATGAACTGGCGCTCGCTCGACGGCTCGGCGAGCATGTCGAGCAGCTCGTCGAGGGTGCGGTCGTTGAAGTCCTTGGCGAAGCCGAGGCCGTGTCTACCGATCTCGAGCGAGCGGATCGACTTGTGCAGCGACTCCTTGTAGGTCTTGCCGATGGACATGACCTCGCCCACCGCGCGCATCTGCGTGCCGAGCTTGTCGATCGAGCCGGGATACTTCTCAAACGCCCAGCGGGCGAACTTCACCACGATGTAGTCGCCGGACGGCGTGTACTTCTCGAGCGTTCCATCGCGCCAGTACGGGATCTCGTCCATGGTCAGGCCCCCGGCGAGCAACGAGCTCACGAGCGCGATCGGGAACCCGGTCGCCTTGCTCGCGAGCGCGCTCGAGCGGCTCGTGCGCGGGTTGATCTCGATGACGCACACGCGGTCGGTCACCGGATCGTGTGCGAACTGCACGTTCGTGCCGCCGATGACTTCGATCGCCTCGACGATCGCGTAGCTGTACCGCTGGAGGCGTTCCTGCAGCTCCGCCGAGATGGTGAGCATCGGCGCGGTGCAGAAGCTGTCGCCGGTGTGCACGCCCATCGCGTCGACGTTCTCGATGAAGCAGACGGTGATCATCTGGTTCTTGGCGTCGCGCACGACCTCGAGTTCGAGCTCTTCCCAGCCAAGGACTGACTCCTCGACGAGGATCTGTCCCACGAAGCTCGCCTGCAGGCCGCGTGCGGCGATGATGCGAAGCTCCTCGACGTTGTAGACGAGCCCGCCACCGGTGCCGCCCATCGTGTACGCGGGCCGGATGACGACCGGGTAGCCGAGATCGGCAGCGATCATCTCGGCGTCCTCGACAGTGGTGGCCGTGGTGGACTGCGGCATCTCGATGCCGAGGCTGTCCATCGTCTGCTTGAAGGCGAGACGGTCCTCGCCGCGCTCGATGGCTCCCGGGCTGACACCGATGATCTTGACGTTGTGCTCGGCGAGCACGCCGGTGCGCTCGAGTTCGCTCGAAAGGTTGAGGCCCGTCTGTCCGCCGAGGTTCGGCAGCAGCGCATCGGGTTTCTCGGCTGCGATGATCTTCGCGATCGTCTCGACGTTGAGCGGCTCGATGTAGGTGGCGTCCGCCATGACCGGATCGGTCATGATCGTGGCCGGGTTGGAGTTCACCAGCACGATCTCGTAGCCCAGCGCACGAAGTGCTTTGCAGGCCTGCGTTCCCGAGTAGTCGAACTCGCATGCCTGGCCGATGATGATCGGCCCGGACCCGATGATGAGCACCTTGTGGACGTCGTCGCGGCGTGGCATGCGAGGCTCCTTCTCCCCAGAGTGGCGTGACGCGGCGCTACGCTCGGCGCACAGGCCGCACGCCGATTCTAGCGGATGTGGCCGAGGGCGCGTGGGTCGGGTTTGGGTCCTTTGGCGGCGCAATCGCTCGCCTCGAAGCCGTAGCGGGTACATAGAAGTCCTATCGACTGAAGGGGAGGTTGCCATGGATAGGATTCGGAGAGCCTCGGTCTTGCTCGTGGCACTGGTTCTTGCGATGACGGTTGCGGTGGCACCGTCGCTCGCTTTGAGTGCGCCAGCCGGTGCCGACGCGTATGCCTACATCGAGCAGCTCGCGGTCATGTCGCGTGTGGCGGGTGCCGCAAGCGAGCTCGGGGCGGCGGGCATGATCGAAGGATGGTTCCAGGACGCCGGGTACTCGACCGGGATGCAGCCGTTCACCTACGTGCGCCACGGCAAGACACGCTACTCGCAGAATGTGGTCGCGTATCTGCCGGCGACCGATGGAGATCCGGATGCGCCGCTGGTGATCGTCGGGGCCCACTATGACTCGGCGGTCGCCGGCAACGGTGCCGACGACAACGGCTCAGGCGTCGGATGCATGGTCGAGATCGCCGAGGAGGTGGCCTCCTACGAACGGGACTACGACATCGTGTTCGTTGCGTTCGGCGCCGAGGAGGTCGGCCTCGAGGGTTCGTTCTACTACGTGAGCCAGATGTCTTCGGCCGACAGGGACCGGACGATCGCGATGATCAACTTCGACTCGCTGATCGTCGGAGACAAGCTCTACATTCACGCCGGGTTCAATAACAAGACCGGGCCGCGCGATGCGATGCTGGAGATCATCGACGACCTCGGGCTGCCGATCGAGGTGCAGCCGGGCCTGAACGAGCACTACCCGACAGGCCTGACGCCCGACTGGTTCAGCGACTACACCGCATTCAACCGGGCCGGCATCCCGATCGTGGCATTCGAATCGACGAACTGGGAGATCGGTGACCTGGACGGATATGTCGAGACGGAGAAGTACGGCTCGTTCTGGCACACCGGCAAGGACAAGCTGAAGACCATCGAGCAGCGCTACCCCGGGCGCCCCATGGCGCGGCTGGCCGCGTATACGACGCTCGTAGAGACCTATCTGGACGAGCTGGGCCCATAGTATGGCTTGAAGCGCTTTCGGCCGAGGAGCTTTCTGCGCGCTGTTTGCATGACCTAGAGAAACGGTCATAATGACCACAGGAACCGGTCAGCCGGCGAAAGCGCAACGCGACCTAGACCTCGAGCCGGGATGGCTCAACGCCGGTCCGGCGGACTTGATGGATCAGGGGCTGCCAGAGGGCTTCGAGGACAGGATGACTCCCAAGCGCTATGGGCCAGATCTCATCATCCACTTCCCGGCGCGTGGGGATCTGATCGCCCTCAAGGTGTATGCCGCTGCCGATACGGGAGTCGGTCGCCATACTCAGGATTTGCACGCGCTTGAACCCGCGGCGGACGAACTGCTGGGTGGCGCCCGATGGGCGCGCACACAGGATCCCTCGGCTGGCTTCAAGACGATGCTCGTTGCGCTTCTGCGGTACATGAACGCGGAGGACGCTGCTGAAGGGCTGCGACATGACCCCTAAGGATCTCCATGGCGCGCTGCTCGACTCGCTACTTGAACTCGCGTGGCGGCAGTGGTCCGCGCTCGGCGTCGCCGGCATTCGAGTGGCATCGGAGTCCGTTGTCGATCCAGAGGCGTTGCTTGTGGCGACGATGTCGATCGGTCGCTGGGACGCGCGATTGTTCGACGAGGTTCTTGACTGGGTCGTGGCCAACAACACGATCGTGGATGCGGCCAGGCTTCGCAGGCTGGCCAGAGACTCAGCCGAGGAGCAACAGCGCCTGGTGGCTGTCGTCTCTCACCTTGCTTCGGAAGGCGAGAAGCGTGTGGGGCTCAAGCGAGTCGAAACCGACCTTATCTCTCGCGAGGAAGGTGTCGACTACGGAACCCAGCCACTGTTTCACTCTTCACGTTCTGTCCCGGAGAACTGGGTTCCCGAGGACGAGGTCTTCGCGGGTGTGGGATTCAGCAGGTCAGCGCCGGAACTTCGCGGGATGTCGCAGCAGCCGGACACATCGAACCCCGCGTGTCTGCGCTTCAAGGCAAGGGCTCTCGTGGGACTCGGCGCTCGTGCGGAGGTGCTGTCGTACCTCTGGACCCACGAATGGGCGCACGGTCGCCTCATTGCACAACGGGGCGCGTACAACCAGTCGCCGGTCGCCGGGTATCTCACTGCCCTGTGCAACGCCCGCCTTGCGGAGAAGCGAGTGGACGGTCGACGCACCGAGTATCGTCTGACCGAGGAGCTGCGTGGACTGGGCACGCCCACGCCGCACTACGTCGCCTGGGACGCCGTGTGGCCGGCTCTCGCGGTGGTCGCCCAAGCGCTGGACTCGACGACATCGCTCTCGGATGAAGCGCTGTGGTCGCGACTAGCGACCTCGCTCGACACAGCACGGAAAGGGCTCGCCGCCGAGGGGTTCGCGGTTCACGTGCCGGACCTGACCGGATGGGCACTGCGCGGACCGAGTGGTCTTGAGGCGATGGTGCGCGAGATCGCTGACCGTGCCCGGGAGCTCGGCGAGTAGACTCTACCTGGCGCCGCCCGTCACGCTGGCGGAGTAGGCTCGCCGTCGTTCGGCTGCTCGGGGTCCTGCTGCGCATCGCCGCCAGCCGGCGCACTCTCCGCACACGGCTCCTCCTTGCGCACGAATCGCCACCCGCGTCCCGACGTGGGCTTGAGATGCACGGCCATGGGCGCCTGCCATCCGCGCTTGATCGCAAGGAGACGGATGGTGACCGTTACGGCCACAGTCACGATGAGCGCGACAGGCTTGACGATGTTCATCCAGCTCACGAGGAACACGTAGAGCGACGAGCCAAGGATAGCCGCCGTGGCCGACAGCGTGCCCGGCCGCATGACCTGCGGCGTCTCGCTGCAGAGCACATCGCGGATCATGCCGCCGCCCACGCTCGTGATCACGCCAAGGAGCACCGCCGGGATCACGGTGAGCCCTGCGCTAAGGGCCTTGTCCGCACCTACGACGGCGAAGAGCCCGAGCGACACCGCGTCCAGGTACAGGAACGGCCGGTGCATGCTCCGGTACGCCGAGGTGAAGAAGAAGCCGAACGCGGCAGCAAGAAGCGCCACGCCAAGGAGCCGGGGGTGCAGGAATGCCGCGATGCCGTGGTTCTGGAGCAGCACGTCGCGCAGCATGCCGCCGCCGAGCGCGTTCACGATTGCGAGGATGAGGATGCCGGTGAGGTCCATGCGACGCTCGTCGGCGTGGACGGCGCCCGAGAGACCACCGACGAATGCCGCGGTGAGCTCGTAGGCGACCGGCACCCTCACGATCATGGCAGTGACGGGCGTGGTGGTGGTGAGCGCCGAGGGCAGGGCGCTCGCGATCACGCTCGGCACGACGGTAGTGATGATGCTCGCCAGCCCGGTGGCTTCGACCGATGGCGCGACAGCCGCAGCTGCGCTGGCCGCGACGGAGGCTGTTGCGAAGAGTGATTCGAACATGCGGGCGATGCACCTCAAGCAGTTGAGCGTCGACCGCTCGCGCGGCCGTGTGGGTTCTTCCCGCAGTATGTGCGCTGCACTCGGTATGTTCCCGAGGACGTGGGTGTCCCGTCACGAAGGGTTGCCGGGGCGTTGCCTGGCCCCGGGGCCCTTCGAGTACGCACACAGAGGGTGGCGAGTGACGGGCAACGGGAGCACAATCTCCTCACAGGTCCGGTCAGCCTCGACGCGATCGCGGCCACCGGCTCGTCGCCCGAAAGGAGTCACCATGAAGGCGAACATACGACTGCCGTTGCTTGCGGCGCTGCTGCTGCTGGCGGCCGTCGTCCTTGGCGGGTGCTCGACGTCCGCCGATCCGACCGTAGTCCAGGGCACGTGGGTTCTCGAGTCCTTCGGGGGGACGGCCGAACTCGTGTCTGCGGACCCGGCAGTCACGACCGAGCTCACGCTGAAGGCGGGCGAGGCCACGGGCAACGGGGGCGTCAACTCGTTCAGTGGGACCTACGAGGTCAAGGACAACGGCATCGATTTCGGCGCGATCGCGGCCACGGCGATGGCCGGTCCTCCGGCAGCCATGGATCAGGAAGCCAAGTTCCTGAAGGCGCTCGATGACACCAGGCACTTCGAGATCAACGAGGACAAGCTCGTGCTCAGCGACCTCGGCAACAACACGGTCGTGGTGATGGTGCCCAGGTAGGTAGACGCAAAAGTGCGAGGCCGCTGCCTCCCTCGAACGAACATTTCACCTTACGGCTTGTGCCCATCCGCGTTCTTCAACGACCTCGCAATTAGGATTATCGCCCAACCCGCGCGCTATGCAACGGGTTTCGGCGAGATTCGTATGACTTCGTGCCGAGCGGTCACTATCGGCGACAGGCGGTCTGAGCTGCGGTTATTATCCACAGTATCCACAATATCCACAGGCACCCGGCGCGATTCGGGCGGCGCTACGCGAGCAGCCGCACCGGGCACTCGGTCACGCGCGCCTGAGCACGGTCGGCTGTCACGAGTTCGCACCCCAGCCGGACCGCGAGCGCCGGGAAGAGCGCATCGTGGATCGTGAGGTCGTAGGCGAGCGCGAGGTCGAGTGCGGTGCTCATGAGTTCCGCGTCAAGCGGGACCGTGAGGATCTCGGCGCCGAAGAGCGTTTCGGGCGCGCGACGGAGATACTCGGCATCGAGCTTCGCGTATCGCAGCCCGTCGATCACCTCCGCCTGCAGGTGCGCGGGAGCGGCCAGAAGGAGGTCTCCTTGGCAATGGGCGGAAAGCAGGTCGAGTGCCTGCTCGACATGCGACTCACCCTCGTTGTTGAACCACTTGTAGGCCACCGAGCTGTCGACCACGAAGAGGGGGAGGCCGGAGGCGCTCACTCGTCGGCCTCGTCGCGGGGTGGGAGCCACGGCTCGGGCATGTCTCGGAAGTGCCGGATGATCGCGGTTCCATCCGTGCCTTTGGGCATGTGTTTGGCGACTTCTCGCATACCCTCGATCGCCTTGCCGATGCGCTCCGCCCGCTCGGCGCGTGCTTGTTCGGCATCGAGTTCGGCCACGTAGCGGGCGGCCGCTTCCTGGATGAAGCCGCTCCGGGTGGTGCCGGTCTCGGCCGCTCTGCGGTCGATTTCTTGGAGCAGCGCGTCGGGCACGGATATCGTGGTCTTGGCCATCGGTTTCACCTCGGGTATGACTCGTGGTGGTATCGATGGTAGTACCCGAGTGTGTGTGGGTCAAGCGCGCCTACCGCATTCCCGGATGGCGTCCTCTTCCGGCAATCATTGCCCACGCCAGGGGCAGCAGCGAGCCACCCATCAGGAGCTTGCCGAACCCTGGGTCCTTGCCAAACAGAATCGCGCCGGCGACGAGCATCGCCGCGAAGACGATCGCGGCCGTCAGGCGACCGACCGCCCGCTCGACACCGCGCACCCGCATGTTGAGGAGCGGGGTCTGCACGCTGAGGTCGCCGCGCTCGATCGTTGTCAGCACGCGGTCGGCGCGGGCCGGCAGGCCGATGAGTGTCTTGCCGATATTTGTGGCCTCGGCGAGGATCGTGTCCCACGTCGACCCGTTGTCGTCGTCGGAAACGAGCTTGGACGCGTAGGGCGCGATCGACGACCACAGGTTGAACTCCGGATCGAGTCCGGTGCACATGCCGGAAAGGATCGCTACGGAGCGCCCCAGCAGCAGCAGGTTCTCGGGCAGCTGGAAGGGGAGGTTCAGCATCAGCTCGCGGAACTGCAGGCCAAAGCTCATCATCTCGGCGTGATCGATCTCGCGCAGCTCGCTCATGCTCATGCCGCCAAAGCGGTCGAACACCTGCATGCTCGCCATCTCGATGAGCTGGAGGTCGGCCGAGGGAAGCAGCACGCCAAGGGTCTTGAAGCTGCGAACGAGCCGCGTGCCGTCTTGCAGACCGATTGCGATGACGGCCTCGCGCAGGCCTTCGCGCAGGTTCTCGGGCACGTGTCCCACCATGCCGAAGTCGATGAAGGTGAGCTTCCAGGCGGGGGATCCGGCCGCGGGGGTGCCGCTGGCGTCGGTGGCGGGCGCGGCGGCGTCGGCGCCGTCGATGGGCGTGACGAAGAGGTTGCCCGGGTGGGGGTCGGCGTGGAAGAAGCCGTCTTCGAAGATCTGCTGCAGGTAGGTGTCGAGCAGCACTTGCGCGACATCACCGCGGTCGATCCCGGCCGCGGTGATGGCCTCGTAGTCGCCGAGCTTGATCGCGAAGACGTCTTCGAGCGTGAGCACGCGACGCGTCGTGCGCTCCCAGGCCACGAGCGGAACGTGGGTGCGCGGGTTGTGCTCGAAGTTCTCTGCGAAGACCTCGGCGTTGCTGGCCTCGGCGAGGTAGTCGATCTCGGCGCGTGTCGTGGTGGCGAACTCCTCGACGAGCGCGCTGACGTTCGCCCGGTCGCTGATCGGCTTGTAGCGTTGCAGCCATCCGCCCACTCGGCGTATCGCGGCCAGGTCGACCTCGACGATCTGCTCGATGTGGGGTCGCTGGACCTTGACCACGACCTCGGCGAAGCCCATCTCGGTGGCGTCCGCCTCGCACAAGCATGCGCGGTGCACCTGGCCGAGGGAAGCCGCGGCCATCGGGGTCTCGTCGAACGAGGCGTAGCTCTCGGAGAGCGGCCGTCCGAGCTCGGCCTCGGCCAACGCGCGAATCGCTGCGAACTCCTCTGGCGGGACCTCGTCCTGGAGGCCTGAGAGTTCGTCGGTGATCTCGGGCGGGAGCACGTCAAGGCGGGCCGAGAGGAACTGGCCCACCTTGATCATGAGCCCGCCCATGCGAATGGCGAGCGCGCGGAATCGCACCGCCGCGCGCCGGTTGCGCTCGGAACGGTTGCGGCGCGCCACGCCGCCCAGGCCGATGCGACGGGCGAAGATCTCCCAGAAGATGAATCCCAGGACGATCCGGCCAAAGAAGAACACGATGCGCCAATACCGGGCGCGGAGTTGTGAGGCCTTCATCGACCCTCCGTAGCTTTGTGCTTGACGGCCTGGTGCGCCTGCGTGCGAGCCTAGCCCTCGGCGAGGATGGCGTAGAGCTTCTTGCGAGCGTCGTCCAAGATCTCGATCGCGGCCTTGATCTGGTCGGGTGAGCCGTCCTTGCCGATATGGAAGACGGCCGGCATGAGGCGGCCGACGGTCTCGCGGAAGCCCGCGGTGCCGGAGTCGCTCTGAGCCGCTTCTTCCCACGGTGCGGGCTGATCGGCGGTCTTCGCGACCTCGGCGGTGCCGGTCTCGGTGAGGCTAAAGACCTTCTTACCCGAAGCTTCCTCGGCGCTGACGAGACCCTCGTCGGCGAGCAGCTGGAGCGTGGGGTAGACCGAGCCGGGGCTCGGGGTCCAGGTTCCGCCGCTGCGGGTCCTGAGCTCCTGGATGATCTGGTAGCCGTGCATGGGGGCTTCGGAGAGCAGTCGCAAGACGGCCGTGCGAACGTCACCGCGACGTGCGCGCCCGCCGCCGAAGCCGCCGAAGCCTTGGGCAAGGTCGCCCATACCGAACGGGGGCTTGAAGCCGTGTCGGCCGAAACCGCCGCGGGCGTGGCGTGCGCCGTGGGCGCAGGACTCGCCACTGTTGTTGTGAGTGTGCATGAGAGTTCCTTTCGTTAACGTGGTAACGCGATATATCGCTACCTATCGCGATACTATAGCACAGGGTGTGGAAGATCGCTATTGACGATACGAACATACGTTCTATCATGAGTACACAACACCATCTGTGTGATTTCAAGTCAGGCTTCTGAGCAGGAGAAACACCACTTGATATCACAGATTGTGATTTCAAGTTGGATGGAGGACTTGTTCATGAGCGGTGAGATCGCGACCCGGGGCCCTGTTGAATCGCGTCGCGGAACTGACTAGCCTTGGGGGACGTCCTCCGCGAACTAGCGAGAAACGGGGTTGGCCGTGACGGATTCGACTCGATTGCCTCCCGAACCCTGGCTCGACCTCCTGCCGCAAGATCCGCGTCCGTGGATCCTCGATACTGCCGAGGAGCCCGCAGCTCGCTGGCTGGCGCTCACGCACCTGCTCGACCTGCCGGACAGCGGCCCGGACGTTGTTGCCGCGCACGAGGCCGTGTGCGCGGATCCCGGAACGCAGGCTCTGCTGGACCGGCTCGTGCCCTGGGACATCGACGCCAAGGCCACCGGCCACGACAAGCCCGAGTACACGCCGAACCTGCTGTCGCTACTCGCCGACATGGGCGTGCGCGCGTCCGACGATTCGCGCATCGAGCGCATCCTGGCAGCCATGCTCGAGCACGCCGACGCCGAGGGGCGCTTTCAGTCGTTCGGCCGCTGGCGCGCGATGGACGCGCCCGTGTGGGGGGCGCTGGCGTGCGACGCGCACGCGATCGCCGAGACGCTCGCGCGCTTCGGATACGCCGACGACCCGCGCACAGTCCGCGCCTTCGACCGCATCGCGCAGGACATGACCGACACCGCGCAGGGCCGTGCATGGCCCTGCCGGGTAGACCCGGTGATCGGCTTCCGCGGCCCGGGCCGCAAGAGCGACTTCTGCCCGCAGGTCGCACTCGAGGCACTTCGGGCGTTCTCGTACCTGCCCGCCGAGCGCAGACCGCACGAGGTCGTAGAGGCCGGGCGTGTGTCGCTTCGGGCATGGCGCGAGCGGGGGAGCGAGAGGCCGTACATGTTCGGACACGGGCGCAACTTCAAGCGCGTGAAGTGGCCGGTGACGTGGTATGGCGCGCTCGAACTCGTCGACGTCATGGGTCGCTATCCCGAGCTGTGGAACGATGCGGATTCCAGTGAAGCCGAACACCCGTACCACTTCAAGCCGAACACCGTAACGGTCGAAGCCGAACGGTTGGAGCGAGACGACGCGATCGTGCGGT